>NZ_JAGIXF010000010.1:0-122329 GCF_021483755.1 Burkholderia sp. WTPI3
TCAGATCGTCAACAACTTTTTTAACTGCTTCGTCGCGACGGCTGGGGTTCAACTCCGTGTGCGCCAAGGCTTTGCAACAACCTCGACCGCACCGCTTCCCTTCTTCCCCCGCGCCTTGTTTCCGTTAGCGCGAAAGAGGCGTGATTCTATGCACCCGCCGCCGATCGCGCAAGAGGTTTCTCGAAAAAATTCAAGGCCCCGCACGCTGCCGCGTGCGGGGCCTTGAATAGAGGCACCCGAATCGTCAGGCCGCTCGTACCTGGCGCGCAACTATCTCCATATAGTGATCGAGACTCGGCGTCGCCTTGCCTTCTTCCTTGGCCGTATCGTCCCAGCGACGCAGACGCAGCGCGTCCTCCGCGAACGGGCGCTGCAGGAATGCCGCCGTCTCCTCTTCACTGAAGATACCGCCCTGCAACCCGAGGCTGCGCACCGAGTCCGGCGACAGGCTCTCGAAGTATCCTGCGTCCGTCCGGCACAGACACCGCTTCGCATCGACATGCAGGCGGATCGGCTCCAGCACCGCATCGGGAAACAACGGTCGCAGGAACGGCAGCACATAATACTGATGCAGATCGTCAATCCCGCGCGCGCTCGGCGTCTCGCCCTGCCGATTCAGCAGATGCCCGAGGTCGTGCAGGAATGCCGCCGCGACCAGCGCTTCATCGGCGCCCGCCTCTTCCGCGAGCAAGCCACTCTGCAACGCATGCTCCAGCTGCGTGACCGGTTCGCCGCTATAGGCAACATGGCCGTGCTCGCGATACAGCCCGTGAATCTCTTCGACAGTCAGTGCCATCCGCTCACTCCCAAGGCAGCGAAAACGTCTTCAAGTTCGTGAAGCTTTTCATCGCCTCCTGAACGCCTTCCTTATAGCCAAGCCCCGAATCCTTGATCCCGCCGAACGGCGACAGCTCGATCCGGTATCCAGGCACCTCCCAGACGTTCACCGTGCCGACGTTCAACTCGTTCACGAACCGCACGACCGCGGCCGTGCTGTCCGTGCAGAGCCCCGACGACAACCCGAACGCCGTCCCGTTGCAGATCCGGATCGCATCGTCGATCGTGTCGAACGCGATCACGGGCGATACCGGGCCAAAAGTCTCCTCGCGCACGATCGTCATCGACGGATCGACGTTGTCGAGCACGGTCGGCGAATAGAGCGCGCCGCGCCGCACGTTGCCGGTCAGCAGGCGCGCGCCTTGCGCAACGGCCTCACTCACCCGAGCCTCGAACAGCCGCGCCGCCGCGTCGTCGATCACCGTGCCCATCTCGTTCGCGGAATCGAACGGATCGCCGTAAGTCCAGGCGCGCGTCTTCTCGACGAGCAGATCGGTGAATGCCGGCGCAATCGAGCGCTGCACCAGCATGCGCTTGACGGCCGTGCAGCGCTGGCCCGAATTCCGGTACGAACCGAGCACGGCCAGCGACGTCGCCCGCTCGAGATCGGCATCGTCGAGCACGATCAGCGGATCGTTGCCGCCCAGCTCCAGCACGATGCGCCGGTAGCCGGCCCGAGCGGCGATCGCCTTGCCGATCGACACGCCGCCCGTAAAGGTAATCAGCGACGCATGCGGATGCGTGACGAGTTCGTCCGCGATTTCGCGCGGATCGCCGGTCAGCACCTGCAGCATCGGTTTGGGCAAACCGGCCTCGTAGAGCAGGTCCGCCAGATAGAACGCCGACAGCGGCACTTTCTCGGACGGCTTCACGATCACCCGGTTGTTGGTCGCGATCGCCGGCGCGATCTTGTGCGCAACCTGGTTCATCGGATGGTTGAACGGCGTAATCGCGACGATCACGCCGTCGAGCGGCTGCCGCTGCGAAAACACGCGGCGCGCCTTGCCGTGAGGTGTCAGGTCGCACGAGAAGCTCTGCGCGTCGTCACGCAGCGCTTCGATCGACGCGAACTTCAGCACGTCGGCGACACGGCCGATTTCGTAGCGCGAATCCCGTTTCGACAACCCCGATTCGAGCGTGATCAGATCCGATGCTTCCTCGGTACGCTCGCGCAGCAGCGCGGCCGCGCGCTCGAGGATCTGCGAACGTTCGTAGCGCGTGAGCGTCGGCCGGTACGCCATCGCGTAGTCGAACGCGGCACGCACGTCGTCGACGCTCGCCAGCGGCGCCGTCCCGACACGCGTGCCGGTATACGGATCGGTGACGTCGAACACGCGCTCGCGCGTCGCGCGCGTGCCGCACCAGCGCAGCGCCTCGGCGCGAAACGCGGGGTGATCCTGTCGGGGATGAGCCATCATGATGGGATCCGGTTCAGCACGAAATCGAAAACGTCGAAGTTGCGCGGACGACGCGCAGGGTCGTCCCGCTCGATCCGACGGTTGAACAGCAACGGCACTTCCTGCTCGGACACGCCGCCGTGCGAACGCAGCGGGACGGTCAGGCCGGACAGATCGTGTTCGCGCTCGCGTGTGCCGAGCGTCATGTCGCGCCGTGCGATCACGACGAGGTCGCCGATCCGGTCGGGCGGCAACTCGAAGCGCGCGGCCGCTTCCGCGTTGTCGAGCACGAGCTCGACGCCGTCGAGCCCGCCCACGCGCCACATCGCGTCAGCCCGGTCGACGCCGGACGCCAGGTACACAGTGGCGAACGACCCAAGCGCGCCGTGGTGCACGACATACGGGTCGGTGATCGGCAGGATCACGCGCACGGCTTGCGCCCCATACCAGCCGTCGAACGCATCCTGCAGATAGATCACGTTCGGGCGGCCCGTCGCAGGATCGTGCTTCGCGTTCATCCCGTGATCGGCGGTCAGCCCGATCGCCCAGCCGAGTGCATCGAGTTGCGCGAGGTAACCATCCATCATCGCGTAGAACGCATTCGCGCCGGCGCTGCCCGGTTCGCACTTGTGCTGCACGTAGTCGGTGGTCGACAGGTACATCAGGTCGACCTGACGCGTCTGCGCGAGCCGCACGCCGGCCGCGAACACGAATTCCGACAACGCCGCGCTGTATACGTCGGGCGACGGCAGTCCGACCCAGTCGAGCACGTCGACGATCCCGTTTTCCGCGAGGTTGGCCTGCGCGGCCTTCTCCGCGGAGAAGCAGATGCCTTTCATCTGCCAGCCGAGCAGCCGGCGCAGCTTGTCCTTCGCGGTGACCACCGCAACCCGCGCACCTGCACCGGACGCCGCCGCGAGCAGCGTTCCGGCCCGCAGGTAGGCCGGGTCGTTCATCATCACTTCGGCGCCGCGACCACCGTCGGCGGCCGGATCCCAGAAGTAGTTGCCGCAGATCCCGTGGACCGACGGCGGCACGCCGCAGACGATCGACAGGTTGTTCGGGTTGGTGAAGGTCGGCACGACGCAGTCCGCGCGCCACGCGGTGCCTTCCGCGATCATCCGGCCGATGAACGGCGAGACGCCTGCTTCCACCGCACGTTCGAGATAGTCGTACTCGCAGCCGTCGACGCAGACGACGACGGTCGGTTCGACCGGCAGGCGGTAGCGCCGGCCGTTCACTTCGACGGAACGTCCCGCGAGATCCGTCGACGCCTTGCCCGTAGCGGCTTGCTCGCCGGGCTGCCGCAATGCGAACGCGGCGTTCATGATACCGCCCGCTTGCCGCGCGGCACGCGCGCAGCGATCAGGAGCAGCGCCGCGAGCGACGCGCCGAGCATCAGCAGCGACAACGCCGATGCGGGAAGGTAATAGCCGCGCTCCACCTGGCCGATCACGACGATCGGCACGGTCGCGAAACCGGGCGGATAGACGGTCAGCGTCGCACCGAGTTCGCCGAGCGACAGCGCGAAACCGAGCGCGAGGCTCGCGCGCAGCGCCGGCACGAGTTGCGGCAGCAGCACGCGACGCAGCACCATCGCCGGCGGCGCACCGAGGCTCGCCGCGGCTTCGCGCAGCACGGTCAGTTCGGGACGCAACGCGGCAGCCGCGCACCGATAGCAGAACGGCAGGATCAGCGCGAGCTGCACGAGCACGACGATCGCCGCCGAGCTCGACAGGTCGAGCGGCTTCTGGTGATACGCGATCAGCACCGCGAGCCCGAGCACGACGCTCGGCACGCCGTTCGGCACCATCACGAGCGCGTCGACAACCGCACCGAGGCCGCGCCGGTCGCGCCCTTCGAGCGCAAGCGCGAGCCACAGCCCGAGGATCGTGCCGATCGCCGACACGCCGAAGCCGATTTCGAGGCTCGTCAGCAGCGCGTCGTATTCCGGCGACCCGAGCCGTTCGAACCAGCGCAGGCTGTAGCCGGCCGGCAGGATCGTGCCCGACCATTGCGTCGATACGCTCGACAACGCGACGACCACCACCGGCAGCACGAACAGCCAGAAGCACGCGAACGCGGCCAGCGCGAGCGCCGCACGCGACGCATGCTTGAGCAGCGTGTCGCCCCAGCCGATCTGGTGGCGCGGCACGGCTTGCCCGATACGGAATTCAGCGGACATCGTTCCCTCCCGTCGCACGCCGGTTCACCCGGCGATAAACCGCATACAGCGCCAGCGACAGCGCCAGCATCACGACCGCGCCGGCCGACGCGGTCGGCAGATCCAGGTCGACGGTCGCGCTGCTGTAGATCGCGACCGGCAGTGTCACGAGCCGCGCGCTGCCGAGCACGAGCAGGATCCCGAACTCGTTGAGCGTCAGCAGGAAGCACAGCACGGTGCCGGCGGCGATGCCCGGCCACGCGATCGGCAACACGACGCGGCGCGCGAGCATCCAGCCGGACGCGCCGAGGCTGCGCGCCGCTTCGATCAGGCGCAGGTCGAGCGTCGCGAACGACGCGAGCGTCGGCCGCACGACGAACGGCGTGTAGAACACGGTCTGCGCGAGAATCACGCCGCCGATGCCGAACAGGAAGTCGAGCGGCGGATTCTCGAGATGGAACAGGTGCTGCAGCCCGATGCTGACCGAGCCTTGCGAGCCGTACAGGAAGATCAGCGTGAACGCGACGAGGAACGACGGGAACGCGACGTACAGTTCGAGGAAGCGCGTGACGAGCGACGCGCCCGGGAACGGCTTGAAAAACAGCAGCGCGGCGAGTAGCACGCCGAGCACCGACGCGGTGCCGGCGCTTGCGAACAGCACGCCGATCGTCGTCAGCAGCACGTTGCGCGTATCGGGGTTGTCGAAGAACGTCCGGTACGCGGCGAAACTCAGCCCGTGATCGCCCGACACGCTCAGCAGCACGAGCCGGATCAGCGGATAGACGACGAGCGGGCCCAGCACGACGATCGCGAGTGCGGCCAGGTGCAGGTCGCCCATGCGCTTGCGGCGCCGCGCGACGGCGGCGTGCGCCGCGGCCGACGCGAGCACGTGCGGCGGCAGGCCGGCTTCAGGGCTCGATAAGGACGACATCGTCTGCCTCGCAATGCAGGGAAACGCGCGCACCGCGCTCGGGAGCCGCACCGCGGCCGCGTTGCATCGTGACGCGCACGGGTTCGCCGGGCGCCGCGTCGATCACGACCGAGATCGACAGGTCCGCACCTTGCCACTCGACGGACGACACCGTGCCGTGCAGGCCGCCGGCCGCCGGCGGCATCACGGTCAGGCGCTCGGGGCGCACGCATGCCACCTTGTCGCGCACGTCGTGGCGCGGATCGCCGAGCGGGAAAATCACGCGCGGCGGCAACAGGTTGGCCGGGCCGAGATAGCGCGCGACGTAGCCATCCTGCGGCGCGTCGTACAACTGCTGCGGCGTGCCGAGCTGCGCGATGTGGCCGTCGCGCATCAGCAGCGCGCGGTCGGACAGCACGAGTGCGTCGTCGCGGTCGTGCGTCACGCAGACGACGGTCAGGTTCGGCAGGCGCTCGTGCAGCGCCTTCAGTTCGCTACGCACCGATGCGCGCAGGTTGGCGTCGAGCGCCGACAGCGGCTCGTCGAGCAGCAGCACGTCCGGCTCGATCACAAGCGCGCGGGCCAGCGCAACGCGCTGCTGCATCCCGCCCGACAACTGCGCGGGCAGGTGGTGGCCGGCATCGCCGAGCTGCACGAGCTTCAGTGCGTCGGCGACGCGGCGCGTCACTTCCGACGAGGCCATTCCGCGGGCGCGCAGCCCGAATGCGACGTTCTCGAACACCGACAGGTGCGGGAACAGCGCGTAATTCTGGAACAACAGACCGAGGTTGCGCTTGTGCGGCGGCGCATGGGTCAGGTCGCGTCCGGCCACGGTCAGCGTGCCGGTCAGGCCGTCGGCCTTCACGAACCCGGCGATGAAGCGCAGCAGCGTGGTCTTGCCGCAGCCGCTCTTGCCGAGCACGGTCAAAAATTCACCGGCGCCGATCGACAGCGACAGATCTTCCAGCACCGTGCGTGCGCCGTAGCGCACGCTCAGGTGTTCGATCCGCACGCCGCCCGGCGCGCCGGACCGCAGCGTTGCATGCGGCTCGGCGGCGCCGAATGCACCGGGATGGGTCAGGGTGGTTTCCACCGGGTTCATCCTCTCGCTCACTATTACAGGCGGCGTACGCCGATCACTTCGGCTTGACGACGTCGAGTTGCTTGCCCGAGCTGCCGATCACGTCCTTCTTCCAGCGCTCGATCCACTCCGGCTTCTTCGCCATCACCTGATTCCAGTCGACCGAGATCAGCTTCACGCCCGCAATCGCCTTCTTCACCGCTTCACCGTTCTTGCCTGTCAGCGGCACGTCGGTGCGGCCCGGGATGCCGTACATGTCCGGCACCTTCGACTGCACTTCCGTCGACATCAGGTAGTCGATCAGCTTCTTGCCGGCGTCCTGGTTCGGGCCGCTCTTGATCAGGCCGATGCCGTACGGCAGCTGGAACGTGGTCGGCTGGTCGCCAGCCTTCGCAGCCAGGAAGATCGGCTTGACGGACAGCGCGCCATGCTCGGCGTCGTCGAGGTCCATCTGCAGGTCGCCGTTCGCGACGCTGATCTCGTTACGCGACAGCAGCACGTTCAGATAGCCGGTGCCCTTGGTGTGGAACTTCACGCTCTGCGACAGCTTCGCGAGATAGTCGAACGCCTTGTCCTCGCCCATCAGCGTGGTCGTCAGGATCAGCACGGCCATCCCGTCGCCGGCAGTGGCCGGGTTCGAGTACGCGACCTTGCCGGCGTAGCTTGGCGACAGCAGGTCGGCGAACGTCTTCGGCTGGTTCTTCACGACGTCCGGGTTGATCGCGAACGAGAAGTAGTTGTTCACGAACGTGGCCCACGTGCCGTCTTCCGCCTTCGCGATCGCCGGCACGTTCTTGTAGTTCACGCTCTGGTACGGCTGCAGCAGGCCCATCTGGCCGGCTTGCTGGATGAACGGCGGCAGCGTGACGATCACGTCCGCCTTCGGCGAATTCTTTTCGATGTTCGCGCGGTTGACGACTTCGCCGCTACCCGCCGTCACGATGTTGACCTTGACGCCCTCCTTCTTCTCGAATGCCGGCAGCACGTCGCGATACAGGTTCTCGAGACCGTCCGCCGTATACAGCACGACCGCGTTCGCGGCATGGGCGGGCATCGCCACGCCTTGCAGCAGACCGGCGGCACAGGCGGCCAGCGCGAGCTTGCGGAACGCGCCGGCAGCGGCGCGCGAGGAATTCTGCAGTGTCATCTCACTTCTCCATAGGCGGAACACCAAGCGGCCGGGGCACGATCCGGCTCTTTCAGTCGGGCAGACCGACAACCGGCCGGCCTCGCTGCCGCGCTGCAGGTGGTTTCGCGCGGCAACCGA
This sequence comes from Burkholderia sp. WTPI3, assembly GCF_021483755.1. Classification (NCBI taxonomy): domain Bacteria; kingdom Pseudomonadati; phylum Pseudomonadota; class Betaproteobacteria; order Burkholderiales; family Burkholderiaceae; genus Burkholderia; species Burkholderia sp. WTPI3. The sequence goes on from NZ_JAGIXF010000010.1 coordinate 7,657, forward strand.
AGGATCACAGCGTTCGATGACAAACCCGTGACGAGTGCCACAATTTCCAAAAAATGACACATTTTGCCAATATTATGCAAGTCATTCAGAAACGCCGACCGGCGTTTCGTCCGACCATTGCAGGAGAAAAACCATGTCAGCCCCGATTCTGCTCACGCCCGGCCCGCTCACCACCTCCGCCACAACACGCCACGCGATGCAACATGACTGGGGCTCGTGGGACGCCGCATTCAACGCGTTGACCGCCAGCGTTTGCGCGGATCTCGTCACGATCGCGCGCGGTGGCGACGAGTATGTATGCGTACCGATGCAGGGCAGCGGCACGTTCTCGGTCGAAGCCGCACTCGGCACGCTCGTGCCGCACGACGGCGTCGTGCTCGTGCCCGACAACGGCGCGTATTGCGCGCGCATCCTGAAGATCCTCGGCCGGCTCGACATCGACGCGATCGCGCTCCCGTTCGGCGAGGACGCAGCCGTCGACCCGGCGGCAGTCGAAGCGGCGTTCGCGCGCGAGCCGCGCATCACGCACGTCGCACTCGTGCACCTGGAAACGAGCGCCGGGATCCTGAATCCGCTCGACGCGATCGCGGCCGTGTGCCGGCGGCACGGCAAGCGGCTGATCGTCGATGCGATGAGTTCGTTCGGCGCGCTGCCGATCGCGCTCGCGGACAGCGGAATCGACGCGCTGATCTCGGCAAGCGGCAAGTGTCTGGAAGGCGTGCCGGGGATGGGGTTCGCGATCGTACGGCGCGACGCGCTCGACGCCTGCGAAGGCAACTCGCCGTCGCTCGCGCTCGACCTTCACGACCAGTACGCGTATCTGCGCAAGACGGGCCAGTGGCGCTTCACGCCACCGACCCACGTGATCGCCGCGCTGCGCGCCGCGCTCGACCAGTACCTCGCCGAAGGCGGCCAGCTCGCGCGCGGTGCGCGTTATGCGGAAAATTGCCGGACACTGGTCGAATCGATGCGCGCACTCGGCTTCATGCCGTTCCTCGACGCGAGCGTGCAGGCGCCGGTGATCGTCACGTTCCACGCGCCCGACCATCCCGCCTATGATTTCCGCCGCTTCTACGACGCGGTGCGCGACGCGGGCTTCATCCTGTATCCGGGCAAGCTGACGCAACTCGAGACGTTCCGCGTCGGCTGCATCGGCGCGATCGATGCCGGCGACATCCGGCGCGCGGTGGCGGCGATCGCGCAGGCGGTCGAATCGCTCGGGATTGCCATGCAGCGCGCGTGACGCTCGTGCCAGCCGGACGCTCAAACAAAAAAGCCCGGCGGCCTTTGAGGCCGCCGGGCGAACGCACCGAGAGTGCGTGGAGCCGTACTTACAGTTCGATCCGCTTGATGTCGCCGACGACGAAGATGTACGACAGCGCGCCGATCAACGCGATCACGCCGATGAACACAAGCGCGCCGACGAACGACCCGGTCGATGCGACGATGAAGCCGACGACGAGCGGCGTGACGATCCCCGCGAGGTTCGCCGCGAAGTTGAAGATGCCGCCCGTCACGCCGAGCAGGCCGTCCGGCGCGATGTCCGACACGAGCGTCCAGCCGAGCGCAGCCATGCCCTGCGCGAAGAACGCGACCGACATGATCGCGATCACGGCCTCGTTGCTCTGCACGTAGTTCGCGAGAATGATCGTCGAAGCCAGCAGCAGGCCCGCGATGATCGGCAGCTTGCGCGCGAGGTTCGCCGACTTGCCGCGACGCAACAGCCAGTCGGAGAAGATGCCGCCGAACATCACGCCAACCGACGCGGCGATGAACGGCATCACCGCGAAGAAGCCGATCTTCAGCCAGCCCATGTGGCGTTCGGTTGCAAGATAGGTCGGAAACCAGGTCAGGAAGAACACGAGCGTCGAGTTGCCGGCGAACTGGCCGAGGCAGATGCCCGCGAGCTGGCGCTTCTTCAGCAGCCGGCCGGCCATCGACCAGCTGAACTGCTTCTGTCCGCCCTTGCCGCCCTTTTCAGCTGCGCCGCCCTTGCGTGCGCCGTGCACGAGACCGCCGCCCGCTTCGATGTACGCGAGTTCCTCGGCGTTCGCGCCCGGATGGTTGCGCGGCTCGTGATAGAACTTCCACCAGACGAGACCGAACACGATGCCGATCGCGCCGACGACCCAGAACAGCGAGCGCCAGCCGAACGCGCCCATCAGCGCGAACAGCACGGGGCTGAAGAACGCGAGGCCGATGTATTCGCCGACGGTATAGGTGCCCGTCGCCATCGCGCGCTCGCTCTGCGGAAACCACGTCGCGACGACGCGGCTGTTGGTCGGGAAGCACGGGGCCTCCGCGACGCCGAGGCCGAGGCGGCACGCGAGCAGCGTCCCGACGCCAGGCACGAAGCCCTGCAGGAACGTGCACAGCGACCACAACGTCATCGACCAGTAATAGGTGACCTTGCTGCCCAGGCGGTCGAGAAAGAGACCGCCCGGCACCTGCGCCGCGACATACGTCCACGAGAACGCGGAGAACATGACGCCCATCACCGCAGCGTTGATGCCGAGTTCCTTGGTGAGCTGCGGCGCAGCGACCCCCAGCACGGTCCGGTCGAGGTAGTTGATCATCGTGCCGATCGCGAGCAGCGCGAGAATCTTGTAGCGCGCCGACGTTCGCCGGACCGTGCCGGCCGCCTGCGCGGGCGGGGCGTTCGTGGGAGTGGTGTGCTGCATGGTCGTCTCCTGGTCTCTCTTTACGTATAGATAGGGTCAGCGTGCGACGAGCGACTGAAAGTGGTCGAACATCCGCTCGGCGTCCGGCGTGCGTCCGGTAAAGATCTCGAACGCGTCGACCGCCTGATACACGGCCATCCCGCCGCCCGGCAGCGTCGCGCAACCGGCCGCGCGCGCGGCACGGATCAGTTCGGTTTCGAGCGGGAAATACACGATGTCGGCCACCCACATCCCCGCGTGGAGCATCTCGGCCGGCAACGGCAGGCCGGGGTGCTTGGCCATGCCGGTCGGCGTCGCGTGGATCAGGCCCGTGGCCGCCTGCATCGCGGCCGCGAGATCGCTGCCCGGCGTGACGCGCGCCGCGGGAAAGCGCTGCTGCAACTCGGCCGCGAGGCCGGAGGCGCGCGTACCGTCGACGTCGAAAATCGTCAGCTCGGCCGCGCCCATCTGCAGCGCGGCATGCGCGACGGCCGCGCCCGCGCCGCCCGCGCCGAGCTGGACCACGCGCTCGAGCGTCGCGTCGGGCAGCCCGCGCCGGAACGATTTCGCGAAGCCCGACCAGTCGGTGTTGTAACCGATCCGCTTGCCGTCCTTGAACAGCACGGTGTTCACCGCGCCGAGCGCGCGTGCGTCGTCCGACAGCGCGTCGAGGTGCTCGATCACGCGCTGCTTGCACGGATGCGTGATGTTCAGTCCGTTGTAGCCCATCCGCTGCGCGGCATCGAGCAATTGCGGCAGTGCGTCGACGGTCAGGCCGAGCGCGTCGAGATCGATGCGCCGGTATACGTAGCCGAATCCCTGGCGGAATCCTTCTTCCTCATGCATCGCAGGCGACAGCGAGCCGCCGATACCCTGGCCGATCAGGCCGATCAGAAAGGACGGGCGGCTCATCGTGCGGCTCCTCGGGCAAGAAGGGTTGACAGGCGCTGCAGCGCAAACAGGTAGCCGTCGGTACCGCAGCCGCAGATCACGGCTTCGGCGACCGCCGATACGTACGAGTGGTGACGGAATGCCTCGCGGCGATGCACGTTCGAGATATGCACCTCGATCACGGGCTTCGCGATCGCGGAAAGCGCGTCGGCCAGCGCGACCGACGTATGCGTGTAGGCAGCCGGGTTGATCACGATGCCATGGGTGTCGTGGCGCGCGGCATGCAGCCAGTCGATCAACTGGTGCTCGGCGTTCGACTGACGAAAGTCGACCTCCAGCCCCAGCCCCTCGGCCGCCGCATGGCAGCGCTGCTCGACGTCGGCCAGCGTTTCCGCGCCGTAGATATGGGGCTCGCGGGTCCCCAGGAGATTCAGGTTCGGGCCGTTCAGCACCAGCACCTTGTACTTGCTCATGACGATTCTGCTCCAAAAACAGGGACTGAACATGATCGGCTCAGCCCCGTGACATCGGGAAGTGACGCTAGTGTGCGCCGGCACACGCACACTGTCTTTTCGGGTTTTCGCTAATTTGTACCATCTAGTTAGTTTGTATAATCCGTCTCACTTCCCTAGTAAATTCGGGATATGGCGCTTTCCCGGAACTCAACGACTGGTTCATTCGGGTCCGATTCCGCCGACGCCATACCCCGCTCATCCGCAGGATTCGCCCATGCAGCGCTCGATCGCCACCGTGTCACTGTCCGGCACGCTCGCCGAAAAGCTCGCCGCCATCCAGGCAGCCGGTTTCGACGGCGTCGAAATCTTCGAGAACGACCTCGTCTACTTCGACGGATCGCCCGCCGACGTCAGGCGCATGGCCGCCGATCTCGGTCTAGACATCGTGTTGTTCCAGCCGTTTCGCGACTTCGAAGGCGTGAGCGCCGCCCAGCTCGCCCGCAATCTGGACCGCGCCCGGCGCAAGTTCGACGTGATGCACGCGCTCGGCACCGACCGCATCCTGGTGTGCAGCAACGTGTCGCCCGACACGATCGCCGACGATGCGCTGCTGGCCGACCAGCTCGGCGCGCTGGCCGAGGCGGCGCGAGAAGCCGGCGTGATCGTCGCGTACGAGGCGCTCGCGTGGGGCCGCGTCGTGAATCGGTACAGCCATGCGTGGCAGCTCGTGAACGCGGTGAACAGCCCGCACCTCGGGCTCGCGCTCGACAGCTTCCATACGTTGTCGCTCGACGACTCGCCGGATGCGATCGCCGACATCCCCGGCGACCGGATCGCGTTCGTTCAGATCGCCGATGCGCCGAAACTGGTGATGGACGTGCTCGAATGGAGCCGCCACTACCGTTCGTTCCCCGGCCAGGGCGACTTCGACCTCGCGCGCTTTACGGCCCGCGTGATCGAGTCCGGCTACACGGGGCCGCTGTCGCTCGAGATCTTCAACGACGGTTTCCGCGCCGCGCCGACCGCGATCACGGCCGCCGACGGCCATCGTTCGCTGCTCTATCTGGAAGAGCTGACGCGCGCGCGGCTCGCACAGGACGGCCGTGCGCCGGCGGCCAGCCAGCCGCTGTTCGCGCCGCCGGCACCGGCCGCGCACGTCGGATTCCAGTTCATCGAATTCGCGGTGGACGCGCAGGCGGCGGCCACCGTCGGCGAATGGCTCGGCCGGATGCGCTTCCGGCTCGCGGGCCGCCATCGATCGAAGGATGTGACGCTGTTTCAGCACGGCGCCGCGTCGATCGTGCTGAACGCCGAGCGCGACTCGTTCGCCGATGCGTTCTTCCAGCAGCACGGGCTGTCGCTGTGTGCATCGGCGTTCCGCGTCGACGACGCAAAAGTGGCGTTCGAACGCGCGGCCGGCTTCGGCTACGCGCCGTTTTCCGGGCGCGTCGGCCCGAACGAGCGCGTGCTGCCGAGCGTGCAGGCGCCGGACGGCAGCCTCGAATATTTCGTCGACGAGGCGCCGAACGCGCCGACGCTCTATGAGTCGGATTTCGTGCTGACCGACATCGACGGCCCGAGCGAGGTCGGCCCGCTGACGGGTATCGACCACGTGTGTCTCGCACTGCCGGCCGACGCGCTCGACACGTGGATCCTGTTCTTCAAGACGGCATTCGGCTTCGAAGCCGAGCGCAGCTGGCTGGTGCCCGACCCGTACGGGCTGATGCGCAGCCGTGCGGTGCGCAGCGCGGACGGCTCGGTGCGGATCGCGCTGAATGCGTCGGTCGACCGCCATACGGCCGTCGCGGAATCGCTCGACCGCTATCACGGCACGGGGCTGAATCACGTCGCGTTCCGGACCGACGACATCGTGAAGACGATCGCCGCGTTCGCCGCCGACGGCGTGCCGTTCCTGCGGATTCCGGCGAACTACTACGACGATCTCGCCGCGCGCTACGCGCTGCCGGACGAACTGATCGACACGCTGAGCGCCCACCACCTGCTGTACGACCGCGACGAGCACGGCGGCGAATTCCTGCATGCGTACACGGAACTGGTCGACAACCGCTTCTCGCTCGAAATCGTCGAGCGGCGCGGCGGCTACGACGGCTACGGCGCGGCGAATGCGGCCGTGCGACTTGCCGCGCAGGCTCAGCGCAGGAAATAAGGGAATGAGTGGAGTGTCGTTTTGGCGCCGAACCGGACGGAAAAACGGTGCGGCCCGGCGACGCACGCCGCCTTGCGCACCATCATGGTGAATTCCGGGGTTTCGCCCGCCCGGCAAGGCGCCCCGCTTGCGGCCGGAGACGGCCGCCCGGCGGGGGTTACATCCGGTAACGCTCGCCGCAGTGCAGCATCCGCGGCAGCACCGCGGTTTTAAGAATCGCTTAAGTCTTCGTCGGCACCATCCGCAACCAGTACCCGATGGATATCCCGAAATGGAGGACAGCGATGAGCGCCGTAGAAGCACCCGCGGGCCGCCCGGCCGCACCCCCTGCGAAGAAGACGATGCTGCGTCGTCTCCTCAGCCATCATGAAATCGCGACGCTGCTCGTGCTGCTGCACGCGCCGATCAGCGCAAACGCCAAACCCGAATTGCCTGCGTTGCAGGAAGCCGGCCTCGTCGAGATGGTCAAGCTCGACGCCGATACGGCACCGAGCTTCCGGCTCACCGAAGACGGCACAGCCATCCTGAAAGGGCTCGGCTACCGCTGAGCCGCCGCTTTCCCGTTCCAGCCCTCCCCCCTTCCACGCACGCGGCCGGCGAGTCGCATCATCCCGACCGGTCCTGCAGCATCAGCCGGTATTCGGTCGGCGTCATGCCGACCGTCGCCTTGAACTGGCGCGTGAACGCGCTGTGATCCGTATAGCCGCATAACGCCGCGACGTCAGTCACCTTGTCGTGCGTGACGAGCAGCGCCGTGGCCGCGTCGAGCCGCGTTTTCAACAACACCTGACGCGGCGTCAGGTGAAACACCTTGTGGAAGTAGCGTTCCAGTTGCGCGACCGACATCCCGGCCATCTGCGCGAGCTGCTTCAGGTTCAGCGGCTGCACATAGTGATCCTGGATATGCTGGACCACGTCGGCGAGCTTGCTGTACGCCGGATGCGACCCTTCGTGCGCTTTCAGGTCGCGCGAGATGCCCGCGAGCCCGACCACCTTGCCGGCCGCATCGCGCAGCGGCTCCTTGCAGGTCAGGCACCAGCCCGGCTGACGCCCCGGGTACAGATGCAGCTCGAGCTGGTCCGTCAGTTGCTGGCCGGCGTTGATCGTCGCCATGTCCTGCTCGAAATAGGTGCGGCCGAAGCGGCGCGGAAACGCTTCGTCGGTCGTCTTGCCGAGCAGGTCGCGCTTGTCCTTGTAGCCGCAGCGCATCGCGAGCGTGCGATTGACGAGCGCGTAGCGACCGTTCGCGTCCTTCACGAAGAACGCGACGTCGGGCAGCGCGTCGAACACCGGTTCGAGCAGGCGGAAGTGCGCGAGCATCGCGCCGAAATCGGCATTGCCGGGCTGGTAGCGCAACGTGTCGGACAGGCTCATGGGCGGTACGGCAAGCAAGGTCGTCATCCCGGCATCTGAAAAGCGAGTGGCTGATGGCGTCGATTATAGGAGCGCCCCCTCGAACGCGTGGCGGCGATCCCGGGAGGCAATGCAATCCGCCGGCACGGCAGATCGCGGTGGATAGTCGTCGGCTGGCGATGGCTGACTGGGCCGGGTGCTGCATGCGGTTGTATGCGCAACGACTCCGCCGCGCGTGTGTCGAGCTTTGACGCACGCTTCGCACCTTCCGCACCTTCCGCACCTTCCGCACCTTCCGCACCTTCCGCACCTTCCGCACCTTCCGCACCTTCCGCACCTTCCGCGCGTTTCGCGCGTTTCGCCGCGTCACACCACCTCTGCGCCGCGATGCCTGCGTACCGCATCGGCGCCCGGCCGCGCGCCCCCGAACCCGCCATCCTAAAAATGCCGACGCATCGCGTCTTGGCGCGTTTGCGCATCAAGGATGACGATTTAAGCATATATCAGGGTATTCGACGATATGCCGAAATCGTCGCCGGCTGCGTACCGAACGCGCAAGACGCGCGTATTTTCGCTACCTAGACTTCGCTCAACGGTCACGAGACGATATCCCGCCGCCGCCATGCACGCCGATTCCGGCACAGTGCGCAGCGTCCGGCGAGCCCGCACGGTTTTCATCCAGGCCGGCCAACCGATACGTCTCGCCCGGCTTACCGCACCGGCCAGCCAGCCGGCGGCGGCCCAACCACGCCATCAAGGGGAAGTGAAAGTGAAGCTGAAGGTATCGCACGTCGCGCTGGCCACCGCCTGCGCACTGTCGGGCGCACACGCCATCGCCGCCGACGTCGTCAAGATCGGTTTCGCCGCGCCGCTGACGGGGCCGCAGTCGAACTACGGCACCGACATGCAGAAGGGCGTGCAACTCGCGATCGCCGACTTCAACGCAACGCATCCGACGATCGGCGGCAAGGCGGTCACGTTCCAGCTCGACTCCCAGGACGACCAGGCCGACCCGCGCACCGGCACCACCGTCGCGCAGCGGCTGATCGACGACAACGTCAGCGGGATCATCGGCCACTTCAACTCGGGCACGAGCATTCCGGCGTCCGACCTGTACGATCGCGCGGGGCTGCCGCAGATCTCGATGGCGACGTCGCCGCAATACACGGCGCGCGGCTACAAGACCACCTTCCGGCTGCTCACGAGCGACGCGCAGGCCGGTCGCATCGTCGGCACATATGCGGTGAAGACGCTGCACTTCAAGCGCGTCGCGATCATCGACGACCGCACGGCCTACGGCCAGGGTATCGCCGACGAATTCGCGAAGGCCGTGCAGGCCGCGGGCGGCACGATCGTCAAGCGCGACTTCACGAACGACAAGGCGCTCGACTTCTCGGCGATCCTGACCAACCTGAAGGGCATCAACCCCGACGCGATCTTCTACGGCGGCGGCGATGCGCAATCGTCGCCGATGATCCGCAAGATGCGCCAGCTCGGCATGAAGTCGGCATTCGTGACCGGCGAGATGTCGCGCTCGCCGACCTTCCTGAAGGTGGGCGGCGAAGCGGCCGAAGGCGCGATCGTCTACATGGGCGGGCTGCCGAAGGAGAAGATGCCGGGCTTCGCCGGCTACGCGGCACGCTACAAGGCACGCTTCAACGAAGACGTGATCACCTACTCGCCCTACTCGTACGACGGCACGATCGCGCTGCTCACCGCGATGAAGAACGCGAACTCGACCGACCCGAAGGTCTATACGCCGTATCTCGGCAAGGTGTCGGTCAAGGGCGTGTCGGCGCCGAGCATCGCGTACGACGCGAAGGGCGACCTGAAGGATGCGCCGGTCACGATCTACAAGGTCGAGCACGGCGCGTTCAAGCCGGTCGACACGATCGCCGGCAACTGATCGCCAAACCTGGACCTCTGTCCTGCGCGGCGCGGCAAGCGGTTCATCCGCCTGTCGCGCCGCGTGCATTTCACGCTCGGCGAAGTCCGAAGCGTTCCTCGGCGCAGTCCCGCGCGCGCGTATTTCGCGCTCCTGTAGAATCCTCCCACCCGCTTTCACGCTTCGTCTGCGTTGCGCCCCATCCCGGTGCAATGGCGCGTGTCGCGTGCACTATCCGGCGCCCGGCACACTTTCGACGACGCAGGCGCGCCTAGCCAGTCCAGCCAATAGCGGGCCCTGGAGACGCAGCACCGACAACAACATTCGAATACCGATCGTTCTGACCATGCAAGCTTCCGAATTGAGCGGCGTGCCTCGCGCCGCCGAACGCGCGCTCACGCGCAGCGACTACAAAACCCTTGGCCTTGCCGCACTCGGCGGCGCGCTCGAGTTCTACGACTTCATCATCTTCGTGTTCTTCGCGCCCGCGATCGGGCAGCTGTTCTTCCCTCACGACATTCCCGACTGGCTGCGCCAGTTGCAGACGTTCGGCATCTTCGCGGCAGGCTATCTCGCGCGTCCGCTCGGCGGCGTGATCATGGCGCACTTCGGCGACCTGTTTGGCCGCAAGCGGATGTTCACGCTGAGCGTGCTGATGATGTCGGTGCCGACGCTGCTGATGGGCCTGCTGCCCACCTACGACACGGTCGGCATCCTCGCGCCGGTGTTGCTGCTGCTGTTCCGCGTGCTGCAGGGCGCGGCGGTCGGCGGCGAAGTGCCGGGCGCGTGGGTGTTCGTGTCCGAACACGTGCCGTCGCGCCACACCGGCTATGCGTGCGGCACGCTGACCGCGGGTCTCACGGCCGGCATCCTGCTCGGCTCGCTCGTCGCGGCAGGCGTCAACAGCCGTTACTCTGGCGCCGAAGTCACCGCGTTCGCGTGGCGCATTCCGTTCCTGCTCGGCGGCGTGTTCGGTCTGTTCTCCGTGTACCTGCGCCGCTGGCTGCACGAGACGCCGGTGTTCGCCGAAATGAAGGCGAAGAAGGCGCTCGCGGCCGAGATCCCGCTGAAGGCCGTACTGCGCGACCACGGGCGCGCGGTGATCGTGTCGATGCTGCTCACGTGGATGCTGTCGGCGGCGATCGTCGTCGTGATCCTGATGACGCCCGCGCTGCTGCAGAAGCAGTTCCACCTGGCGCCCGCGACCACGCTGTTCGCGAACAGCATCGCGACGCTGTGCCTGACGGCCGGCTGCATCACCGCCGGCTCGCTTGCGGGCCGGATCGGCGCGAAGCGCGTGCTCGGCATCGGCGGCATCGTGCTGGCCGCGTGCTATTACCTGCTGTTCGTGCAGGTCGCGGCCGACGCGTCGACGCTGCCGCTGTACTACGGGATCGCCGGCTTCATGGTCGGCACGATCGGCGCGGTGCCGTTCGTGATGGTGCGCAGCTTCCCCGCCGTCGTGCGCTTCTCGGGCATCTCGTTCTCGTACAACGTCGCGTATGCGATCTTCGGCGGCCTGACGCCCGTGATCGTGTCGCTGATGATGAAGTCGAATCCCCTCGCGCCGGTGGTGTACGTCGCCGTGATCTGCGTGCTCGGCGGGATCGCCGTGCAGTTCTCGAAGGATGCGAAGGACCCGAAGGACACACGCTGAACGCCGGCGCGCACGCGCCGCTTCATGAACGAAGGGCCGAATCCCGCATGCTGCGGGATTCGGCCCTTTTGATTGGCTTCAGCGCGACAGCGCGGGCCGGCTCAGCTCAGCGCAGCATGCCGTACGACGAACTCGGACGGCGCAGCGCATCGATGCTCACGCCACCGGCGCCCGTGACGAACAGCAGCAGGAAACCGCCGGAGATCGCGACGTTCTTCCAGAAGTGGATCACCATGTCGTGCTGGACGGCGGCGTTGGTCGCGTCCCAGAAATTGTGCCCGACCATCGCGGTCGCGATCGTGTAGACCGCCATCAGCAGCGCGAGCGGCCGCACCTTGTAGCCGACGATCAGCAGCAGGCCGCCCAGCCCCTCGATCGCGACGACCATCGGCGCGACGACCTGCTGATAGGGCACGTTCAGCGCGTGCAGATACGCGACGAAGTCGCTGTAGCCGAGCAGCTTCATGATGCCGCCCCACAAGAACAACGCCGCCAGCGCCAGGCGTGCGAAAAAAATGACGCCGGAATCGACGGTACGCGTCATGCCTTTCTCCTCGTATGCAATTCGGCCGTCCGCCCGGAGCGTGCCCGTGCGGTTCGGGCCGCGCCCCCCTGCGGGGCCCGCGGCAAATGGGCCAGCATAGAGGGTCTTTCCGCGGTGTCCAAGCAAAAGGTTGTAGCAAATCTTTACACTGCGGCGGGCGGACCGGCCGGCGGGCGCGACGAAAATGGCGTTTAATCCGCGTCGCTCAACAGCACGCCCTTCTTGAACAGGAAGCAGCCGTAGCCGCGCAACTCGCCGGTGACGACCACCGCATACGCGCGCTGCGCTCGCTCGTAGAACGCGAACCGGTCGATGCCCGCGAGCGGCACCGCGCGCCCTTCCGCGCGATCGATCTCGGCCTGCACCTCGCGCTGCACAGGCGGCACCGCGGCCGGATCACCGACGACTTCCATCCGCCATGCGGGCGTGTCGACGAACGTGTCGAGCGGCAGCACGGACAGCACCGCGCGCGCGACGCGCGCCGAGTCCGCGCCGTCGATGCGCAGCGCGCGGCCCACGACGGTGTGCTGCGCGACCGATTCGGCCGGAAAGTTCGCATCGCAGATCGCGACTTCATCTCCGTGGCCCATCGCGCGCAGCGCGTGCAGGATGTCGGCGTGCAGCAGCGGATCGAGATTCTTCAGCATGTCGGCAAGTCTCCAGGATCGGGAACGAATCGCATAACGTTACCCGATCCCGGCGGCGGCCGGGCGTGCATCGACGCCATTCGTTCGCGGCGATCCGACGGGTGACGTGCAAGCGCATCGCATACTCGCCGTGCGGGTACCATCGAGGCTCGCATTCACGTCCATAAAAAGCAAAAACAGCAACCATCGCGTCGAATGGATCGGAAACCGAATATTTCCGAGGGCGGCCGCAACACCAACGGTCGAACCGTCTGCCGTGGTCCGCGCCAAACCGAACAGGCATCCAATGAACCATGTCCAAAAAATCCGCCGAGCCCTGACTGCGATTGCGAGCGCGGATCAAGGCGCGTCGTTCAAGAGCATCATCGAATCCGATCGGGAGTGCTTTCACGGCCTGCACGTGATGTATGCCACGCGAGCCACGACACTCGACATCCAGGGCATACAGCTCGACAAAATCGAGCGTGAGTGCCCGCTACTAAAAAGTTTCTTCGACGGATCCGGGCTTTTGTTTTACACCGACGACATCTATCAGAAGTCATTGACCGGCAACGCGCCGATCAACATGGATTTTTCGGTCGGTCTCGACAAAAACGTAACCGATGCAATCCGCCTGTTTGTCGAAGGCAAGCAGCCGTCACAGCCGCATAACCTGTACACGCTGCTGCACCTCGTCTGCGGGCGCGGAGAACGAAGCTTCAACTTCGATTATTTTGCGTACCTCTCCGAAGAGTTCGAGCATTTCGCCAAGGAAGGGAACAATCGCCCGATTCAGACCTTGAGGGCACTCAAGAAACTCGATCACTTCGCACCGGGTGCGCTGGACGAGTCGCCGGGCAAGCCGATCTTCACCCTGTCCGAAGGCGAAATCGACACGATCGTTCAGCACATGCTCGATCCCGCCGTATTGGGCGCGGGCATGCGCCATCTGCAGACGCGCCGGCTGGTAACTTATGCCGTGCTCTTGAAAGCGGCATTGCTGAGTTGGCGCGGGAAGCATCGCAAGCCCGTCCAGGCGCTGGAAGAACTGGTGATGTTCAGTCTCGAGACCCTCGGAAGGTTCCCCAAAACGGATGTCTACTTCGCGTGGAAATTGCTGGGCGGTGCCGGGGAAGTCCCCCGATTCTTCACGCCGGTCACCCAGCCGACCTCGAAATCGCTCGAGCGCTTGCGAAGCATGTCATGGGATTTGACGTTGTTCAGAATGGCCGAACTCTCGTCCGCAACGCCGAGGACGATCGGAACGCACCAGGCCGACTTCTTCATCCCGTTCGTCGCCACCTACGACGGCAAGTTTCGCGATCTGGTCAGTGCATGCCCGCTGCGGGCGATCGTCATCGACTATTCGTTCAAGGCCGTCAATCTCGTGTTCCGCGACGAGATGCCGTTTCAGCTCGACCTGCAAGCTGCATCCGAGCGCGTCATGCATCAGCTCAACGATCCGCACGCGTCCGCACGTCGACTGCACAGCGATCTCGATCATGAACAACTCGAACGGGCGGTACGCACGCTCGAACAGGATGTCCTGGCTCACCTCGCCACTCGCTGATCCTGATAACGGCACGGAAATCGCGCACGGACAACCTTGATGCAACCGGTTGTCCGTGCGCGCATCGCCAACATCTCGTCGCCTGGCTGGTCGGAATCGAATCGACGGCGCCGGTTCATTCCCGCGCTTTCGACGGCAACGATCGGTCACGCGCGCCAGTCGCTCATTGCCCGGCGGCCGGCATTTCGTCGATGAAACCCGTGACCGATTCGAGACGCCCGGACGCATCGACGGTGCCGAAATCCGAGCCCTTCACGATCGCCGCGCCATCGGGCGACACGAGCGCCCACGAGAACCGCAGGTGCCGGCCGAATCCGTCGACGTCGGTCGTGCGGTGAAAACGGTACGCGGGAAAACGCTCCTGTACCGCGGCAATCATCGTGTCGATGCCTGCGTGGCCGTCGCCGGCCATCAGCGGATCGCGATAGGCCGCGTCGCTCGCGTAGGTCGCATCGATCAGCGCGCGACGGCGGGCGACGTCGGATTCGTTCCATGCATCGAAGTAGCGGTCGATCAGGTCGGCGTGAGCGGACCGGGCGGTTTGGGCGGTGTTCATGGCGAGGCTCCTTGTGTCGGTGAGAGACGATGTCGCGAACCCTTCGTGTCCGCGTGCCGCCATCGTCGCCGGCCTCGCGCGGGCGGTCGATTACGTGCGAGGTAACGAAATCGAAATCGCGCCCGCGCCGCCCGGCACGGTCAGCCGTCCGCGTAATCGACCGCGAGGCTCCACGCCGGATCGCCGTGCCTCGCCCAGTATGCGTCGGACAGCCGGCGCGTGAGCGCGCCCGGTCGTCCATCTCCGATCGCCACGTCGTTCAGTCGCGTGACCGGTCGGTCGCAGCCGATCGGCTGCGACCGACGAGCGCGGCCGTGGCCGCGCCGCAACGAAAAACGGGCGCCCGAAGGCGCCCGCATCGTCAGCCATGACCACCACGCGTATCAGGTCACCGGCGCCGGGTTGAACAGCGTCAGCGCGTTCGCGAGCTTCCATTGCTCGGCCCACGTGCGGCGCTTGCCGCTCGCGACGTCGAGCATCAGCCGGAACAGCTCCCAACCCACATCCTCGATCGTGGCCGCGCCGGTCGCGATCTGCCCCGCGTCGAGATCCATCAGGTCGTGCCAGCGGCGCGCGAGATCGCTGCGCGTCGCGACCTTGATCACCGGCACCTGGGCGAGACCGTACGGCGTGCCGCGGCCGGTCGTGAAAATGTGCAGGTTCATCCCGGCCGCGAGCTGCAGCGTGCCGCAGATGAAGTCGCTCGCGGGCGTCGCCGCGTACAGCAGCCCCTTCTGCCGCGCGCGGTCGCCCGGACGCACGACGCCGGAGATCGGCGCGCTGCCCGACTTCACGATCGAGCCCATCGCCTTCTCGACGATGTTCGACAGCCCGCCCTTCTTGTTGCCGGGCGTCGTGTTCGCGCTGCGGTCGACGCGGCCGCGCTGCAGGTAGCGGTCGTACCAGTCCATCTCGCGGATGATCTCGCGTGCGACGTCCTCGTTCGCCGCGCGCGACGTGAGTTGCGCAACGCCATCGCGCACTTCGGTCACTTCGGAGAACATGATCGTCGCGCCCGCGCGTACGAGCAGGTCGGCCGCGAAGCCGACCGCCGGGTTCGCAGTGAGCCCGGAGAACGCATCGCTGCCGCCGCACTGCACGCCGACGACGAGATCCGACGCCGGACAGGTTTCGCGACGGCGACGGTTCAGCCGCTCGAGATGCGATTCCGCCATCTTCATGATCGAGTCGATCATCGAATTGAAGCCGACGTGCGCGGCATCCTGAAGGCACACGACGCCGCCGTTGTCCGTCGCGCCGTCGGCCGCGACCGGAATCGCGCCGGGCGGCAGCAGGCGCTCGGGCTGCAGCTTCTCGCAGCCGAGGCTGACCGTCATGACCTCGCCGCCGAAGTTCGGGTTCAGACTGATGTTGCGCAGCGTGCGGATCGGGATGTCGGCATCGGGCGCATCGATCGCGACGCCGCAGCCGTACGTATGCTCGAGCCCGACCACGTCGTCGACGTTCGGGTAACGCGGCAGCAGTTCGTCCTTGATCCGCTTCACCGCATGCTCGACGACGCCCGACACGCACTGCACGGTCGTCGTGATCGCGAGGATGTTGCGCGTGCCGACGGAGCCGTCCGCATTGCGGAAGCCTTCGAACGTATAGCCTTCGAGCGGCGCGAGCGCCGGCGCGGCGCGCGTCGCGAGCGGCAGGTCGTCGAGCCCCGGCGGTTCGGGCATGCGCATCGTGCGTTCATTGACCCAGCTGCCGCGGCGCAGCTCGGTGAGCGCGTAGCCGATCACGACGTTGTAGCGGACGATCGGGTCGCCGGCCGCGAGATCGGCGAGCGCCACCTTGTGCCCTTGCGGCACGCCTTCACGCAGCGTGAGCCCGTCGGCGAACGTCGCGCCCTCGGGCAAGCCGCCGTCGTTGACGACGATGGCGACGTTGTCGTCCGGATGCACGCGAATATAGAGAGGGGAAGCAGTCATCGGAATTCCTGGAAGCTACCGGTGATATCGTTAGTCATCATACGACATTCAACACCAATCCGGGATAGTACGTAAACCCTTATCCGGAAAGACCCTACCTATAATCCGAGCGCAAACTGCTTGCGCCACCCTTTCCCTCGTTGTACGATGACATACAACGACATCGCCAATGTGGCTCGTATGCCGTTCCCGACGAACCCAGCACTCGCGCTAGACGGACGACCCAACCATGACCTCACCGCAAGAACTCAAACAGATCATCTCCCACGGCCTGCTGTCGTTTCCGCTGACGGACTTCGACGCAGATGGCAGCTTCCGCCCGACCACCTATGCCGAGCGCCTCGAATGGCTGGCGCCGTACGGCGCGACCGCGCTGTTCGCAGCCGGCGGCACCGGTGAATTCTTCTCGCTCACGCAGCGCGAATATTCGGACGTGATCCGCGTCGCGACGGAAACCTGCAAGGGCAAGGTGCCGATCCTCGCCGGCGCGGGCGGTGCCACGCGCGTCGCCATCGAATATGCGCAGGAAGCCGAGCGCCTCGGCGCGAGCGGCGTGCTGCTGATGCCGCACTACCTGACCGAAGCCAGCCAGGAAGGGATCGCCGAGCACGTCGAGCAGGTATGCCGTTCGCTGAAGATCGGTGTCGTGGTGTACAACCGCGCGAATTCGAAGCTGAACGCCGACATGCTCGAGCGTCTGGCCGACCGTTGCCCGAACCTGATCGGCTTCAAGGACGGCGTCGGCGAAATCGAGAGCATGGTCACGATCCGCCGCCGCCTGGGCGACCGCTTCGCGTACCTCGGCGGCCTGCCGACGGCCGAAGTCTACGCAGCCGCGTACAAGGCGCTCGGCGTGCCGGTGTACTCGTCGGCGGTATTCAACTTCATCCCGAAGACGGCGATGGAATTCTACGAAGCGATCGCGAAGGACGACCACGCAACGGTCGGCCGCCTGATCGACGAGTTCTTCCTGCCATACCTGAATATTCGCAACCGCCGCGCGGGCTACGCGGTCAGCATCGTGAAGGCGGGCGCGAAGCTCGTCGGCCACGACGCGGGTCCGGTGCGCGCACCGCTCGTCGACCTGACCGATGCCGAAGTGGCCGAGCTGGACGTGCTGATCAAGAAGATGGGCCCGCAGTAAGCGGGTACGGCCGGCGCGGCGCCCTCTGCGGCGCGGCGGCCGGCTGGTTTGCCTGTCAGGCATCGCGGCCGGCTTTTGCCGGCCGCAGTCGTTTGTAGCGACAGCCGCGCGACGCACCCGCCGCGCAGCACGCCATTCACATCTGCGCGATGACGCCGATGATCCGGTGACGCACGTTGCCGAGCTTGATCCGGGTCGCCTCGATCCGGCCCTGCGCACCCGCACGCACGCGCGCGTTCGATTCGCCGCCGAGAATCTGCCCCAGCACGTCGCGGTCGACGACCGCATCGAAGAACCGACCGACCGTGATCGTCGCGGACTGCTTCGCGGTGGTGAGCTGGCTGTTGGCCTGCATCAGCGCTTCGGTGCGCAGGTTCTGGTCGCGTTCGTCGATGCCGCGGCGATGCTCGAGCGCGAACACCAGCGCCTCCATGTCCTGCCTGAAGCGTCGCACGGCAAGGCCGAACATGAGCGAATGCGCGTCCGAGTCCGTCACGGGCCGCCCCTGGTTGATCGTCACGTCGAATTCGCTGCCGCCCAGGTCGCGCTGGAATTCCAGCAGCGCATTCGCGAGCACGCGCCCTTCGCTGTACTGGCCGATCCGGCTGCGCACGGAATGCGCGACGTCGCCGATCGCTTTCCACAATCCGGCGGCGAACAGGTGATCGCCGCGCTTGCTGATGTTCATCGGATGGCTCCTCGTTAGTCTTTTGTCGGGCTCTCAGGCTCGCCCGCGGGCCGGCCGGCCCGAGGCTTCGCTACTGTAGGAGAAATTCCGGCGACGCGGAAGCCGCCATGAAAAAAGCGGAGGCAGCCAGCCGGCCACCCCCGCTTTCATTCGTCCGGCAAGCAGGCCCGGGCTTGCGCCCCGAGCCGCCGCCCCCTTACTCCGCCTTGCCGTCCCGCAGACGCGGAATCGCGAGCGGATTGCTTTCCTGCAGTCCTTCGGGGAGCAGATCGTCCGGGAAGTCCTGGTAGCACACCGGCCGCAGGAAACGCTCGATCGCGGTCGCGCCGACCGACGTGACGGCCGGGTTCGACGTCGCCGGGAACGGCCCGCCGTGCACCATCGCGTCGCACACCTCGACGCCGGTCGGGTAGCCGTTGACGAGCAGGCGCCCGGCCTTGCGTTCGAGGATCGGCAGCAGGCGGCGCGCGAGCGGCTTGTCGTCGGCGTCCATCTGCAGCGTAGCCGTCAGCTGGCCTTCCAGCGCGTCGAGCACGCGCGCGACTTCGTCGAGATCGCGGCAGCGCACGATCAGCGATGCCGGCCCGAACACTTCGTGGCTGAACGCCGGCTCGGCCAGGAACGCCTGTGCGGCGACTTCGTACAGCGCTGCGCCCGCCTGACATTCGGTCTGCGCCGCTTCGCCCGAGCCGATTTCACGCACGCCCGGCAGTTCGGCCAGCTTGCCGCGACCGTTGCGAAACGCGTCGGCGATGCCGCGCGTGAGCATCACGCCAGCCGGCTTCTTCGCGAGCGCCTGCGCGGCGACCGACTCGAAGCGGTCGAGATCGGGACCGTCGATCGCCAGCACGAGGCCGGGGTTCGTACAGAACTGGCCGACGCCAAGCGTCAGCGAATCGACAAAGCCCGTCGCGATCGCATCGCCGCGCGCGGCCAGCGCGGACGGGAACAGCACGACCGGGTTGATGCTGCTCATTTCCGCATAGACGGGAATCGGCTGCGGGCGCGCGTTCGCGAGGTGCACGAGCGCCATGCCGCCCTGCCGCGATCCGGTAAAGCCGACGGCCTGGATCGCCGGGTGGCTGACGAGCGCCGCGCCGATCACGCGGCCGGGGCCCATCAGCAGCGAAAACACGCCGGCCGGCATCCCGCATTTCGCGACGGCGGCGCGGATCGCGCGGCCGACCAGTTCGGACGTGCCGAGGTGCGCTTCGTGCGCCTTGACGATCACCGGGCAACCGGCCGCAAGCGCCGACGCGGTATCGCCGCCGGCCACCGAGAACGCGAGCGGGAAGTTGCTCGCGCCGAACACGACGACAGGCCCGAGTCCGACCTTCTGCAGCCGCAGGTCCGAGCGCGGCAGCGGCGTGCGCGCCGGCTGCGCGGGATCGATCGACGCGGCGAGGAAACGCCCGTCGCGCACGACGCGCGCGAACAGCCGGAGCTGGCCGACGGTACGGCCGCGCTCGCCCTGCAGGCGTGCGACGGGCAGGCCCGTTTCTGCGTGTGCGCGTTCGATCAGCGCATCGCCGAGCGCGACGATTTCGTCGGCGATCGCTTCGAGAAACGCCGCGCGGGCCGCGAGCGGCTGTGCGCGGTACGCGTCGAAGGCGTCGCGCGCGAGTTCGCACGCGCGCTCGACGTCGGCCTGCGTCCCGACGCCGAACGCCGGCGCATCGATCGGCGCGCCCTTCGTCGGGTCGAACGCGCGCAAGGTACCGGCCGAGCCGGCCACCGCGTCGGCGCCGATCAGCATCTCTCCAGTCAGTTGCATGAGGTGTGCTCCGTGGTTCGGGAATGATGGGCTCATTGTAGCTCAACAGATACGATGTCTGCCGACGACATTTCAATATTCGCATGGCGTGCCGAACCTGCCATCGCCATCGCGAAAGCCTTATATATCTAGTGTACCCGCGTGTTTCTTACCTTTTTGCGTCATCTTTCAAAGGGAAAACCCGAGGTTTCTGCATCCTGTCATTACTCATAAAATTCCCGCCATGTCATACGACGACGTACATTAAAGTGCCCAATCAGACCACCTCTCGCGATCTCCCGATCGATCTCGCCGGCACCGCGCGCCGCACCGCCGTGCGTTACTGGATCCTGGCGATGCTGTTCGTCGTCACGACGCTCAACTATGCGGACCGCGCGACGCTGTCGATCACCGGCACGCCGATTCGCAAGGCCTTCGGCATCGATCCGGTGACGATGGGCTACATCTTCTCGGCGTTCAGCTGGGCGTACGTGCTCGCGCAGTTGCCGAGCGGCTGGCTGCTCGATCGCTTCGGCGCGCGGCGCGTGTATGCGACGAGCATCTTCCTGTGGTCGGCGTTCACGCTGCTGCAGAGCACGATCGGCCTCGGCGGCAGCGCGGCGTTCGCGGTGACGGCGCTGTTCGTGATGCGCTTCGCGGTCGGCATCGCCGAAGCGCCCGCGTTTCCCGCGAACGCGAAGGTCGTCGCGAGCTGGTTCCCGACCGCCGAGCGCGGCACGGCGTCGGCGATCTTCAACGCCGCGCAGTATTTCGCGGCGGTGGTGTTCTCGCCGCTGATGGCGTGGCTCACGCATGCGTACGGCTGGCATCAGGTGTACCTGTGGCTCGGCCTCGCCGGCATCGCGCTCGCGTTCCTGTGGCTGCGCGTGATGAAGGATCCGGCCGACCATCCGGCGGTGAATCGCGCGGAACTCGAGCATATCGAGCAGGGCGGCGGCCTCGTGCGCACGACGAGCCGGCCCACCGGGGCCCGCGCCAACGGCACGGCGTCCGCGGGCAATCGCGTCGCGGGCTGGTACTACGTGCGCCAGTTGCTGTCGAACCGGATGCTGCTCGGCGTCTATCTCGGCCAGTATTGCGTGAACGTGCTCACCTACTTCTTCCTCACGTGGTTCCCGATCTACCTCGTGCAGGCGCGCGGGATGTCGCTGCTAAAGGCCGGTTTCATGACGTCGCTGCCGGCGATCTGCGGGTTCCTCGGCGGCGTGCTCGGCGGGATGCTGTCGGATACGCTGATCCGTCGCGGCGTGTCGCTGACGCTCGCGCGCAAGATTCCGATCGTCGGCGGGATGCTGCTGTCGATGGTCATCATCGGCTGCAATTACGTCGACAGCGAAGTGCTCGTGATCGTGCTGATGGCCGTGTCGTTCTTCGGCAAGGGGATCGGCTCGCTCGGCTGGGCGGTCGTCGCGGACACCGCGCCGAAGGAAGCGATCGGCCTGTCGGGCAGCCTGTTCAACATGTTCGGCAACACGGCCGGCATCGTCGCGCCGATCGCGATAGGCTACCTGGTCGGCGCGAGCGGCTCGTTCAACGGCGCGCTCGTGTTCGTCGGGCTGAACGCGCTCGTCACGGTGTTCAGCTATCTCGTGATCGTGAAGGACATCAAGCGCGTCGAACTGCGTCACCGCGACGCGTGAATGTCGCCGGAAGGGGAAAACGGCGGCGGCCGCGCATGAGCGCGCCGCCGTTTTTTACATCGATCAGATCGATGCATGCGCGACGCGCAGCATGTCGTGCACGCCGGACGTCATCAGCGCGAGAAACGCGAGCAGGCCGACGTAGCAGAGCGCGTAGGTTGTCTTCGTCTCGACCGACGTCGCGTAGTACATGCGGTTCTCGCGCGCGTCGGGATCGTAGCGCCACGCGCAGGCACGCGCGGTCGGCAATGCCGACCGAACCGGAATGCTTACCTCGCAGGTCATGTCCGGGGCGCGCGGGATTGCCTATCATCGTGGGCATGAACCCGACCGCCGCCCTTCATTCGCTCCCCCCGTCCGCCGGCCGCGCGTCCGGCATCGGCCCGCTGCTGCGCACGTGGCGTCAACGCCGGCGCCTGAGCCAGATGGCGCTCGCGCTCGAAGCGGAGGTGTCCGCGCGACACCTGAGCTTCGTCGAATCGGGGCGTGCGCAGCCGAGCCGCGACATGGTGCTGCATCTCGCGGAACGCCTCGACGTGCCGCTGCGCGAGCGCAATGCGCTGCTCGTCGCGGCCGGCTATGCGCCGCTCTTTCGCGAGCGGCCGTTTTCGGATCCGCAGCTCGATGTGGCGCGCGGCGCGGTCGAAGCGGTGCTGCGCGGTCACGAGCCGTATCCGGCGCTCGCGGTGGATCGTCACTGGACCTTGCTCGCCGCGAACCGGATGCTCGGCGCGCTGGTCGCGCAGGCCGATCCGGCACTGCTGCAGCCGCCCGTCAACGTGCTGCGCCTGAGCCTGCATCCGGACGGCCTCGCGTCGCAGATCGTCAACTGGAACGAATGGCGCGCGCATATCCTGCATCGACTGCAACGGCAGATCGACGCGAGCGGCGACCGCACGCTGCATACGCTGCGCGACGAACTCGCCGCGTACCCGACGCCGGCCGGCCAGCCCGACGACGCGGCCGCGCGCGCCGATTACGCGGACATCGCGGTGCCGCTGCGGCTGCGCACGGCGGCCGGCGAACTGACGTTCTTCAGCACGACGACGGTGTTCGGCACGCCGGTCGACGTCACGCTGTCGGAGCTGGCGATCGAGGCGTTCTTCCCCGCGAATCCGCAGACGGTGGATGCGCTGCGCGCGCTGGCGGACGCGTTGCCGGCGCAGTGAGCCTCGTCAACGGCGCTCGAGCGCCAGCTTCATGCCCGGCGAGAGCAGCACCGTGCCGCTCACCCGGTGCATGCGGATCAGGCGGCGCGGTTTGCGCCGGATCGTCGCCGACCGCATCCCGGCGCGCAACGCGACCGGCCCCTTGACGAGAAACGTCGGCCCTCACGCAGATCGAAGGCGTGCGCAACGCCGAAGCCGGGATTCCGCCGAAGCGCATCAAGCAGACGGTGCGCCTGCCGATCCAGGCATCGGCAAAACGCGCGCCGCGCGCCGCTTTCGTCCGATCATTGGGCCGGGACACTACAATGACACCCGTTCGTACAAGCTCCTGACATGCCGCTTGCCATCCGGGCCACGCCGGCGGCGGCCCCCTTCACTTGACGATACCGGCTCGCCCCGCTCCACCGGGGCCATTCCGGCAACGATTCCGCTCGGTCGCTCGCCTGTCTCATGATTCCCGCTCCGATTTTCTCCGGCACCTTCTTCGTCGTTCTCGCCATTTCGTTTCTGGCGGCCGTCGCCATGCTGCTCTGGGCCGTCGCGCTCGCGCTGTTTCCGCGTGCACGGCAATCGTTTCGCGCGCATCGCGGACGCTCCACCGCCATCCTCGCCGCACTGGGCGTGACGAGCAGTTTCTTCGTCTTGATGTGCGTGATCAGCCTGCGGGTCGAGCTGAACACCAGGAAGGAAGAAGCCGCGAAACATCCCGTGCTCGAGAAGCGCGAGCATCTGCTCGGCATCGACATGCCGCCCGGCACCCGGCTGTCGCTCTTCAACGCCGGCGACATGAAATCGATCGAGAAGGTCGAGTTCCCGCACGTGGTCGATGTCCACGGCATTCCGGCGGTGGCGATGAACGTCGGATCGGAATTCGACGATGAAGCGCCGCGGAACGACCAATACCCGCCCAGCCTCACCGCACTGCGGCTGACCACCACCGGCCCCCGAACAATCGACGGATGGATCTGCGGCGCGAACGAGCCGCTGGAAATCGTGTTGCGCAACGACGCGCGGATCCGGACGCTCTGGTTGTGCCACCTGGCCGACGGCAATCGCGTGGCCGGTGTCGCCGTGCCGGCCGGCTCGCGACTGATGAGAAGCACGACCGCCTACGGGGACGGCCTGCGCGACAACGACTATTGGGAGATCCGGGTCGCCGACGGCGCCGTGTTCGAGCTGTCGTCGCTACCGCTGCGGCATCCCGACGTGAGACTCGACCGGAACCGCAACATTCTCGCATTCGATTACGCGACGCTGGCGCGCGCGGCGAGCGTCGGCGACCTCACCTACCCGGCCGGCACCGACGTCAGGTTCGGCGTGCGCGGACTGCGCGAACACTATCCGGGCGCATGGCTTTTCAAGACCGCCCGGGGGCAGCACGCGGTCAGCAAGATCATCGGCCCGCTCGCCGATGGCGCATCGGTCGCGCAGGCGCCATCGGGCAAGGTCTACGCGATCTTCCCGCCCGAAGCGGAATGATCGGGCGACGCGATGGCCGGCGTCGGCGCCACACCGGTGCGTAACGCCGAAACGCGTCAAACCGGCGGCGCGTCCGCATCCAGAAACGCAACCGGTCGCCCCGCCGGCTGCCCGTTCAGCGCCCCGTCGCGCACGGCAGCCTGCCCGCGCACGACCGTATGCACGGGCCACCCGGTAACTGCGCAACCGTCGTAAGGCGTCCAGCCGCTCACGCTCGCGATCCATTCATTGCGGATGATCCGGCGCGCACGCAGGTCGACGATGCTGAAATCGGCGTCGTAGCCGAGTGCAATCCGCCCTTTGCCTTCGATGCCGAAGATCCGCGCCGGGCCGGCACTCGTGAGATCGACGAGCCGTTCGAGGCTCAGGCGGCCGGCATGCACGTGGTCGAGCATCAGCGGCAGCAGCGTCTGCACGCCGGTCATCCCGCTCGGCGACTGCGGATACGGGCGGCCCTTTTCTTCACGCGTATGCGGCGCGTGATCGCTGCCGATCACGTCGACCAGGCCGTCGCGAACGGCCTGCCACAGCGCGTGCCGATGATGCCGCTCGCGCACCGGCGGATTCATCTGCGCGAACGTGCCCAGCCGCTCGTAGCAGTCGGGCGCATGCAGGCTCAGGTGATGCGGCGTGACTTCGACCGTCACGCGCCGCCGATGCCGCGCGAGAAACGCCATTTCCTGCGCGGTGGAGACATGCAGCAAGTGCAGACGCCGCCCCGTCTGCGCAGCCAGTCCGACGATCCGCCGCGTCGCGATCAGCGCGCTTTCGTCGTCGCGCCAGCGCGGATGGTCGCGCACGTCGCCGCTCGCTTCGACGATCGCCTTGCGTGCGCGCAGCCGCGCTTCGTCCTCGGCGTGCACGGCCATGCGCCGACGGCCGTGCCGCAGGATGCGGCGCAATACGGTGTCGTCGTCGGCCAGCAGGTCGCCGAACGAACTGCCCATGAACACCTTCACGCCCGCGCAGCCGGGCAGGTTTTCGAGCAACGGCAACCGTTCCGCGTTCACGGCCGAGCCGCCGACGTAGAACGCGTAATCGGACCACGCCCGGCCGCGCGCAAGATCCAGCTTCGCTCGCAGATCGTGTTCGTCCAGCGTCAGCGGCTGCGTATTGGGCATCTCGAAGACGGTCGTGACACCGCCGAGCACCGCGCCGCGCGTGCCGGCCTCGAACGTCTCCTTGTGCATCAGGCCCGGTTCGCGGAAATGCACCTGGCTGTCCACGACACCCGGCAGCACGTGCAGTCCACCGGCATCCAGCAATACATCAGCGCCCCAGCTTCCGCGCAATGCGCCCAGCGCGACCACGCGGCCGCCCGCACACGCCACGTCGATCCGCTCGGCGCCGCAGGGCGTCATCACCGTGCCGCCGTGAACGAGCAGATCCGCATGACGCCGCGCTGCCGCGTCGAATGCGTCACCGTCGCCGGCTGGCTGTCGCATGCGCTCGGTCATCGGTCAGAACTCGTTCTGGATGTGCTTGTAGCCGAGCACCAGCGCATTGTTCGTGCGCGCGACGTCCTCGGAGAAGTCGCTCGCATCGGCGGTGACCTGCGGCAACGCCGCGAGGTCGGTTTCCGGCCCGATGCGCTCGGTCGAGCGCACA
This sequence comes from Burkholderia sp. WTPI3, assembly GCF_021483755.1. Taxonomy (NCBI): domain Bacteria; kingdom Pseudomonadati; phylum Pseudomonadota; class Betaproteobacteria; order Burkholderiales; family Burkholderiaceae; genus Burkholderia; species Burkholderia sp. WTPI3. The sequence goes on from NZ_JAGIXF010000010.1 coordinate 33,460, forward strand.
TAGAAGCCCGGCGGCAGACGGCAGCCGTCGACGACCGCGTTGTAGCGCACGACGCAACCGTCGTCGATCGTGCAGTTGAACAGCACACTGTTGAACCCGACGAACACGCCGTCGCCGACCTTGCATGGCCCGTGCACGATCGCGCGATGCGCGATCGACGTATGCCGGCCGATGGTGACGCTCGCACCCGACTTCGAATGGATCACGACGCCGTCCTGGATGTTCGAATGCGCGCCGATCACGATCGGCGCGATCTCGCCGTCGGCATCCGTTTCGTCGGCGCGGATCACCGCGTACGGGCCGATGAACACGTTCTCCTCGACGATCACGCGTCCGCACAGAATGGCGGTCGGATCGACGAACGCGTTCGGGTGGATTTGCGGCAGGTCGCCGCGCGGGTTCTTTCTGATCATCTGGATTCCTGCGTTGAATGGATGCGATCGCGCGCGAGCCGGTCGAGCAGGCCGGGATCGCGCCACTGCGCGGCGATGGCCGGCGAGAACACGATCGCGTCGAGGTCGATGCGGCCCATGCGCGGATTGAACGCATCGTCGTGAAAGCACTGCGCGTAGCCCGTCTCGGTTTCGTGAACGATCACCGAGTGCAGGCGCACGTCGGCCTCGCCATTCGACATCGCGGCGCCGGACAGCACTGCATCGACAAGACGAAACAGCACGCGCGAGAACTGCTCGGCGCTCGGCGAAACGGGCAGCAGCACCCAACGCTCCGAGTGCCGGCGCATGCTGTCGACGTAATCGCGATCGTCCCCAGACCACAGCGTCACCGCATGGTCGAACGCGTCGATCAGGTCGCGCACGTCGCCTTTGAGAAGCCCGAAGTCGTACACCATCTGCCCGTTGTCGAGCGCATGCGCTTCGAGCAGCAGTTCGACCTTGTACGAGTGGCCGTGGATCGAATGCGAGCAGCGCCGTGTGCTGCAGCCGCGCACGATGTGCGCGTTCTCGAACCGGAACAGCTTGCGGATCAGCATGCGGGAACCCCGTCACGCGCCGGCGCCGCCCACGCGACCGCATCGTGCGGATGCAGGCTCTCCAGATGGCGCACGTGAACGCGCGGATTCGCATAAGCACTGTCCAGCGCCGCCTGTACGCGCCGCGCGGCATCCTCGACGAACATCAGGTTCTGGCCGTTCAGCACCGCGAACGCCTGTTCGTCCGCGCGCTTCACGGCGGTCTGCACCGGCGTGCCGAGAGCATGCTCGACGCGATCGATCAGCGCGATCAGCCCGAGGGGCGCGTGGCCGGCAGCAAGCCCGACGTCGACGACCGCTTCGCTGCGCTGACTGTGCGGCGTCGCTGCGGTTGCGTGTCGCTGCAGCCATGCGGCGACCGCGGCCGGTTCCACGCGATCGTCGCGGCCGAACGCGGCGAGAAACGCCTGTTCGACCCAGTGCCGCGACAGTGCGGCCGAGCACGGACACGTCGACGCATAGACGATCGTCACCTGCGCGTGCAGCGCAAACATATCGCCCGTCAGCGTCGCGTCGAGCCGCACCGGATACGACTTCCAGCCGGCCAGCCCTTCGGTAACGAGCGCCGGGCGGCGCGCCAACAGGTCGAAATGCAGCCGCAGCCGTGCGCTGCGCGTGCCGCAGTCGCGATGACTGTCGACCATCTCGTGCAGCAAGTGTCGCAGGCAGGCCGCCGACAGCGCTTCGCCGTCGCCCAGCGTGTCGAGCAGCCGGTACAGCCGCGACATGTGGATGCCTTTCACGTGCGGCGCGGGCAGATCGACCTGTACGCCGGCGCGCGCATGCACGTCGCGCCGGCAGCCGGGCTCGGCCACCGCAACAGGGAGGTCGATGCCCTGCATGCCGACCCAGTCGAGCGGGCGGTGCCGCGGCGCGGCGTCGGTCACGGAAATATCGGGAAGCGGTGCATTCATGCTCGGAGTCCGGTGGAGCGCCTTCTCCATCCGGTTCGATGCAGGAAGCGCGTTCGGGTCAGGTCCAGTCGTGAAACGGGTTGTCCCACGTGATCCATCGTTCGGGGCCGGCGGCCATCTCGGTGTCGGTCAGCAGACACGCATCGAAGCGGGCACGCAGCGCCGGCTCGTCCATGTCCATGCCGATCAGCACGAGCTCCTGGCGCGCGTCGCCGACGCGCTCGTCCCACCGCGCGCGAATCTGCGCGACGGCCTCCGGATCCTGCGGCCAGCGCTCGGGCGGCACGGCCGCCCACCAGTGACCGGCCGGCCCGTGCCGCGCGACCGCGCCGGCCTGCGACCACGAACCCGCGATAGTCGGATGGGTGGCCATCCAGAAGAAGCCCTTCGAGCGGACGACGCCCGGCCATTCGCTTTCGACGAGATCGAAGAAGCGCTGCGGATGAAACGGCCGCCGCGCCCGATAGACGAAGCTGCGGATCCCGTATTCGTCGGTCTCGGGGGTGTGCGTGCCGCGCATTTCCTGCAGCCAGCCCGGCGCGAGCGACGCCGCATCGAAATCGAACAACCCGGTGTCGAGCACGCGCTCGAGCGGCACCTTGCCGAATTCGGCGATCTCGATCCGCGCGCGCGGATTCAGGCCGCGCAGCAGTGCGATCAGCCGCTCGCGGGCCGGCGCGTCGATCAGGTCGACCTTGTTGACCACGATCACGTCGCAGAACTCGATCTGGTCGATCAGCAGATCGACGACCGTGCGCGCATCCTCGTCGCCCATCGATTCGCCGCGCGCCTGCAGGCTGTCGCGCGACGCGTAGTCGCGCAGGAAGTTGAACGCGTCGACCACCGTCACCATCGTGTCGAGCCGCGCGACTTCGCCGAGGCTGCGGCCGTCCTCGCCTTCGAATGTGAACGTCTCGGCCACCGGCAGCGGCTCGGAGATGCCGGTCGACTCGATCACGAGCTGGTCGAAGCGCCCTTCGCGCGCGAGCCGGTCGACCTCGATCAGCAGATCCTCGCGCAGCGTGCAGCAGATGCAGCCGTTGCTCATCTCGACCAGCTTCTCGTCGGTACGCGACAACCCGGCGCCGCCGTCGCGGACGAGCGCGGCGTCGATGTTGACCTCGGACATGTCGTTGACGATCACCGCGACGCGGCGGCCTTCGCGGTTGTTGAGGATGTGGTTGAGCAGCGTGGTCTTGCCCGCGCCGAGGAAGCCGGACAGGACGGTCACGGGAAGCCGCGCGGACGGCGGGTGGGCGGTGTTCATCGGGCGATTCCGGAAGCGGGACGTTGGATAGGAAATGATATATTGTATCGCTACGATATAACATATCATTTCAGGCGTCCAGCATATGACGGCAAGGCGGCAACGAAAGCGCGGCCCTGGCGCCGCCCGCGGCATGCCGTTTGAAAGGTGGGGTTGATAAGCTGCCCGGCGAGACCGTCGGCCCTCTCCAAACACCATGAAAAACAAAACGCTTGCCACGCTGTTACTGTGCGCCGCCGTCCCCGGCGTCGCACTCGCCCAATCGGTCGCGGCGCCCGCGCTGAAGCCGGGCGATACCTGGACCTACATCGACACGGTCGAAATCGGCCCGAACGGCTGGCGCCAGACGCGCGACCAGATTTCCGTGCAGCGCACCACGTCAGATCACATCTACGTCGAAACCCGGCAGAGCGGCACGACGCAGGCGCCGCGCGAATTGATCGTCGACGCGGACTGGAGCCGTTCGCGCAACGTCAACGGCACCGAAACCGTGGTGAACCGGCCGCTTGCGTTTCCGCTGACGGCCGGCAAGATGTGGACGGTCAAATACAGCGAAGCGCACCCGAATCCGCAGCACGCATCGGAAGCGTACGACACGCATTACAAGGTGGTCGGCCCCGATACTGTCACCGTCGCCGGCGGCAAGTTCGATGCGATCAAGATCGAGGCCGAAGGGACGTGGAACGCGCAAACCGCGCCGGGGCAGTCGATCACGTCCGGCGTATCCCGCAACGCAGGCGGTTCGACGATCGTGATGCAGAGCCGCAACAACGGGACGGTGGAACTGACCGGCAAGACCTACAAGGCGTTCTGGTACGTGCCGTCGGTGGGCCGATGGGTCAAGTCGGTCGAGGAGTACTACGACGTGAACGGCGTGCGGACAGCACGCTATTCGAACGAACTGGCGTCGTACCAGCGCGCCGGGACAGCCAGCGGCGCGCCGTTGGCCGGCGGGCCGGCGACCGTGTCGCCGGAAGGCCCGCCGCCCGGCGATCAATGACGTAGCGCGCTCGGTTACGTATAAAGCGACGCCTGCGGCAATTCCCCCGTCAGCGCAAACCGGCCGACATCGCGCAACCGATAGTCGAGCGGATCGTGCAGCGTATGCGTGCGGGCATTCCGCCAGAAGCGGTCGAGGCCGAGCGTCGCGGCCGTCGCGCGTGCGCCGCACGCATCGAACAACGCCTCGCCGTTCTCGAGCGCCGCGCGTTGCGCGACGATCTTCGCTTCCGACACGGCGAGCGCCGCTTCCGCGCGTTCGTCGGCCGTCAACGCGTGCCGGCGCGTCCACGCGCGCTGCAGTTCGGCGGCCGCGCGATCGGCCAGCGACGCGGCGGCAACGGCCCGCACGCGCATGTCGCCGAAGCGCTGCAGCGTATACGGATCGTCGCTCGCCTGTGCGACGCCCGAATGTATCCACGGCCTGCCCTGCTGGCGCACGTAGTCGCGCGCCTCGGCGAGCGCGCCTTCCGCGAGCCCGACGAACAGGTTCGTCAGCACGAGCTGCGACACCAGCGTGCGCAGCGTCGCGCGCGGCGTCGGCGGCGCTTCGGAGCGATGCAGCACTTCGTCCGGCGCGAGCGTCACGCCGTCGAAGCGTACGCTGCCGCTGTCGGTCTGGCGCTGGCCGATCGGATCCCAGTCTTCGTTGACGGTGATCCCGTCGCGATCGGTCGGCACCACGCCGAACACGGAGCGGCCGGTTGCCGGATCGTGCGCGGACACCGTCATCCGCTGCGAACCGCGGGTGCCGGAGCAGAAGCCCTTCACGCCGTCGAGCCGGTAGCCGCCGTCCGGCGTCGCGGTAGCGACGAGACGCGTGTCGAGCGGATTGACCGCATTGCCCCACCACCAGCGATGCTCGACCGTGCCGCGCAGATAGCGTTCGCGCTGTGCGGCGCTGCCCCACACGTCGACGCTCACCACTTGCAGGACCTGGAACCCGACCAGATGCGCAAGCGCGCTGTCGACGCGCGCGATTCGCCGGATCGTGTCGTAGATCTCGGGCCAAGCGGCTTCCTGTCCGCCGAATTCGCGCGGCACGGCGAGCGTCAGCAGGCCCGCATCGGCGAGCCATTGCTTCTCGTCGGCCGCATGACCGCCCGCGCGATCGCGCGCGGCGGCCGTCACGCGCAGCGCGTCGACGGCACGCGCCAGCGCATCGGCGTCGATGCCGTGCGCCCCGGTATCCGGCGCAAGCGTCGCCGGGCCACGTGGATCGTTCATGTAACGATTTCCTGTTCAATGGTTTCGTGCGCAACGACCGCGCCCGACAACGGCACGAGCGCGTCGAGCCGGCGGCCGGTCAGCCGCGCCAGGATTTCGCGCCGCCAGTCGTCGTAAATCGCGCGGTATTCGGCGATATCCGCGCCGAACACATGCGCAGTATGCGCGTATTCGTCGTGAAGATAGCCGTCGAGCCGCGCCTGCGTTTCCTCGTCGGCGGCGATCACGCGGTCGATCAGCGCATCGCGCTCCACGGCCGGCAGCGCCTTCAGCGTATCGAACCACCACTGGACGATCTGCACGCGATGCCACTCCTCGTCCGGCCGGATACGGTTCTCGCCGTGCTCGCGCATCGCGCCGTCGGCGATGCGGCCGGTCTTGCGCTGGATCCACAGCTTCGCGAGGATGTGCAGCTCGTAATGCCATTCGAACGCGAGGAAGCCGGCCACGTCGCGCACCGCGATATCGCCGATGCGCTCCCAGTGCGCGGCGACGAGCTGCTCGACTTCCGGCAGCGGATCGCGGCCCGTCAGTTCGGTCACGCGCTCGCGGCCGATCACCGCGTGCGCGCCGTCGTCGCCGAGCTGGCGCGACAGGATCAGCTGGAAATGCGGATCGTCGCGAAACAGCGTGTCGATCGCTTTCGCGACGACCTGCACGATGAACAGGTCGTGCGACGCCATCTTCGTGTAGTAGTCGGCGACGGCAGCGAGTTCGTCGTCGTTGCGCGGCTCGCGCGGCGGCGTGGCGAGCTTGTCCGGAAAGCCGGGACGATGGCGTCGCGCGACCTCCAGAAACAGCGCTTCCTCGAATTGTCCGTTCCACTCGCGCGGCGCGCCGATGGGCAAGGTCATGGGTATCGTTCTCTCAGGGTCGTCGATGAAAAGAGCCGGCGCTCGTGGCGCCGCTCAGGTACGCCGGGTCACGTGTCGGACCAGGCGGTCGCCGGTGATTTGCACGGCGGAAACGAGGGCGATCAGGATCACGATCACGGTCGCCATGACGGTGGTGTCGAAACGCTGGTAGCCGTAGCGGATCGCAAGATCGCCGAGCCCGCCCGCGCCGACGGCGCCCGCCATCGCGGTCGAGCCGATCAGCGCGACGACGGTGATCGTGAAGCCGCCGAGCATGCCGGGCAGCGCTTCGGGCAGCAGCACGTGCCACACGATATGGCGGCGCTTCGCACCCATCGCGAGCGCGGCCTCGATCAGCCCGCGATCGACTTCGCGCAGGCTCACTTCGGCGATCCGCGCGAAGAACGGAATCGCGGCGATCGACAGCGGCACGACGGCCGCCCAGACGCCGATGGTCGTGCCGATCAGCACGCGCGTGAACGGCAGCAGCGCGACGAGCAGGATGATGAACGGCGTCGAGCGGAACACGTTGACGAGCGCGCCGAGCACCGCGTTCACGCCGCGTCGCTCGTAGATGCCGCCGGGCGCGGTCGTCACGAGGATCACCGCGAGCGGGATGCCGATCAGCGCGGCGATCGCGGCCGATGCGGCGACCATCGACAGTGTGTCGCGAATCGCGTCGAGCAGTTCGGGCCACCAGAGATCAAACATAGCCGAGCACCTCCGCGTGATTCGCGTGGCGACGCGCCCGTTCGAGCAACGCGGCGACCGCGCCGCCACGTGCCGACGACGGGCCCGCTTCGTCCATGCGCGGCGATGCCGCGATCACGAGACGCCCCTGCGCATGCCCCTGGATGCGTTCGATCCCGCCGTGCAGGAAATGTAACGAGCCGCCGAGCGCCACCGCGAGCGCGCCGACGTCCGGCTCGCCGCCGCTTTCGCCCGTATACCGGAGGTCGAGCACGACCTGCGCGCCGTCGGGAAGCGCGGCCAGCCCGGACAATGGCTGCACGCGCGCGGCCAGTTCGGCCGGCAGGTCATGCACGAGCGTACTGAGCAGCGCGCGCGTCGCGCCATGTTGCGGCGCGCCGAACACGCGCCACACGGGGCCGGTTTCGACGACCTCGCCCTGTTCGATCACCGCGACGGTGTCGCACACCGCACGGATCACTTCCATCTCGTGCGTGATCAGCACGATCGTCAGACCGAGCCGGCGATTGATGTCGGCGAGCAATGCGAGGATCGACTGCGTCGTCTCGGGATCGAGCGCCGACGTCGCCTCGTCGCACAGCAGCACCTCCGGATCGTGCACCAGCGCCCGCGCGATGCCGACGCGCTGCTTCTGGCCGCCCGACAGGCTCGCCGGATACGCGTCGCGCTTCGCGGCGAGCCCGACGAGTTCGAGCAAGGCATCTACCTTGCGCACGCGCTCGGCCTTCGGCACGCCGGCGATCTTCAGCGGCAGCGCGACGTTCTCGAATACCGTCTTCGCCGACAGCAGGTTGAAATGCTGGAACACCATCCCGGTGCGGCGGCGCAGCGCGACGAGCCCGTCCTCGTCGAGCCCGCCGACGTCGACGCCCTGCACCCGCACGCTGCCCGAGCTCGGGCGCTCGAGCCCGTTCACGAGCCGCAGCAGCGTCGACTTGCCTGCGCCGCTGCGGCCGATGATGCCGAACACCTCGCCGCGCCGCACGTCGAGCGTCACGTCGCGCAGCGCGGCGGCCTGGCCGCGCGGCGTCGCGAACACCTTGCCGACATGCGCGAGCGACACGGCCGCGCCGCCGGCCGGCGCAACCGCCTCGTCATGGGCAGCCGGCCCCGCGGCGGCCCGCACGGCCGAGGCCTCGACGAAACCCAGCGTATCGAACAATTGCGTCATTGCTTCGCTCCGTCACGTTCATGCATGCGCGGGATGCGCAGCGGAATGGGCGGCGTCACGCGCGCGGGCCGGCCGGTGCTGCGCACCGGTGTGCCACGCAGGCAGTCGCGCGCCGCCGCCGAACAGCTTCTCGCGCAGCGTCGGCGCGGGGTCGTAGTCTTCCTTGTAGACGCCGCGGTTCTGCAGCTCGGGCACGACCCAGTCGACGAAATCCTCGAACGACTCGGGCATCACGGTGCGCGTCAGGTTGAAGCCGTCGATGCCGGTCTCGTCGATCCACGACTGCAGTTCGTCCGCGACCTGCGAGGGCGAACCGACGATCGGCGCATAGCGGCCGCCGAGCGACATCTGTTCGAGCATCCGGCGCACGGTCCAGGTGCCGGTCGTGCTCTTGCGCGAGATCGCGTCGACGGCCGACTGGATCGAATCGGTCTTCACGTACGAGATCGGCTCGTCGAGGCCGTACTTCGCGAAGTCGATGCCGGTCGAGCTCGCGAAATGCGCAAGGCCGGCTTCCGGGCTCGCGTAGCGCCGGTATTCGTCGAACTTCTCGCGGGCGAGCAATTCGGTCCCGGCCGTCACGACGCTCACGCCGGCAAAGATCTTGATCGACGCCGGATCGCGGCCCTGCCGCGCGGCAGCCGCGCGAATGTCGAGCGCGGCCGCACGCGCGGCGGCCTTGCTCTGGCCGTTCACGAACACGCACTCCGCGTGCCGCCCCGCGAACTGGACGCCGCGCGCCGACGAACCGGCCTGGTACAGCACCGGCGTGCGCTGCGGCGACGGCTCGCTCAGATGAATCGCATCGACCGAATAGAACGGCCCGTCGTGCTTCACGCGCCGTACCTTGGCCGGCTGCGCGAACACGCGTGCGTGCGCGTCGCGGATCACCGCGTCGTCGTCCCAGCTCTGCTCCCACAGCTTGTAGACGACGTCCATGTAATCGTCCGCGCGCTCGTAGCGGTCGTCGTGGCCGATCTGTTGCGCGAGGCCCATCCCGCGCGCGGCGCTGTCGAGATAGCCGGTCACGATGTTCCATCCCACGCGCCCCTTGGTCAGGTGATCGAGCGTCGACATCCGGCGCGCGAACAGATACGGCGGCTCGTAGGTCAGGTTCGCGGTCACGCCGAAGCCGAGATGCCGCGTGACTTGCGCCATCGCCGGCACGAGCAGCAGCGGATCGTTGACGGGCACCTGCACCGATTCGCGCAGCGCGGCGTCGGGGCCGCCGCCGAACACGTCGTACACGCCGACGATGTCCGCGAGAAAGATCCCGTCGAACTTGCCGCGTTCGAGCGTCTTCGCGAGATCGGCCCAGTAGTCGAGATCGGTGTAGTGCGCGGAGCGGTCGCGCGGATGGGTCCACAGCCCGTGGTTGATGTGCCCGACGCAGTTCATGTTGAACGCGTTGAGCAGGATCTTCTTGCGGTTCGCCGTCGTCATGTTCGCCTCCGTCACCACGCGATCGCGTACAGCGAGCCGAACGCGTTGTCTAGCGCACGGCGCACCGCCGGCGAATGCTGGTAGATCGCGATGAACTTGCGGATGCGCGGATCGTTCACGCTGTCGGGACGCACGACCCACTGGATCGCGAAGTTCTTGTTCTCGGTGCCGTCGAACAGCAGCGCGCTGTTCGGGTCGGTCGTGCCGGCGAGCTTGATGAAGCTCGGGTAGCCCTGCGCGAGATCGACGTCGTCGAGCGAGCGTGCGAGCTGCGACGCTTCGAGCGGAATGATCTTCAGGTGCTTCGGATTCGACACGATGTCGTGCGTGGTCGCGCGGTAGTCGGCGCCCGGCTTCAGCGTGATGAGGCCCGCGCGCTGCAGCAGCAACAGCCCGCGCCCGCCGTTGACCGGATCGTTCGCGATCGCGACGCGCGCGCCGTCCTTCAGCTCGGCGAAGCTTTTCACCTTCTTCGAATAGAGGCCGATCTTCATGATCGTGCCGGGCGCGATCGACACGAAGTCGTAGCCGCCCTGTTTCTTGGCGTTCTCGAGAAACGGGATGTGCTGGAAGTAGTTGACGTCGATGTCCTTGTTCGCGAGCGCCGCGTTCGGCGTATTCCAGTCGGTGAATTCGATGATCTTCACGTCGAGCCCCTGCGCCTTCGCCTCCTTCGCGGCAACCTTCAGCGCTTCGATCTGCGGGCTGGTCGAGATGCCGACCTTCAGCGGCGCGGTGTCGGCGCGCGCGCCGCTCGGCAGCGCGAGGCCGAGCGACACCGCGAGCAGCGCGGCCGCGAACAGGCGGGCCGGCCGGATCAGCCGCGCGATGCGGCCGGAGGAAAAGCGGGCGGGAAACACGGGATGCAGCATGGGAACCACTCTCCTGTCCAAAGACGGTGTCGACGGATGAGCGACGCCGCGGCGAACGCGCGGGCGTTCTCCGGACAGTCGTCGTCGCGTCGGAAAAGGATCAGCCGATGATAGAGAGCGGCGGGAAGGTGGTCTACGAAGCGATTGTGCGAAGAAAATCGCGCGCGGCGATATGGCGCGCAAATCAGGACGCGATCAGGGCGCAAGCAAGCCCCCGGCCGGCGCCCAGGCCGAAATCTCGGCCTGGGCGCCGGGCCGATTCCGAGATCTCGGCCAGCCCGCTGCGCCCGGCCTTTCGGCAGACAAAATAAATCCCTTACGAATCAATGAATTGAAAATATTCCGGCAGGCCGGATTTCTGGCACGGGGGTTGCGTAATAGACGGCACACGATGCCGCGAAGCAAAGCAGGCATTCCAACATCAGGAGACACGTCTTGCAGACCTCTATCCATACCCAATCCCATCCGGAGCCGATGTCCGAAGCCGGTCCCGCCGTGCGCGAACGCTTCTGGCCGGAAGGCTGGTGGAAGCTGATGGAAATCCGCATCGGCATCATTCCGCTGCCGGTCTACGTGATCCTGTTCGCGCTGATCGTCGGGTTCGTGGTGACGGGCAAGGTGCCCGGCGAGATCTCGATGGCGATCGCCGTGCTCGCGTTCTTCGGCTTCACGTGCGCGGAACTCGGCAAGCGCCTGCCGCTCCTGCGCAACATCGGCGCGGCCGCGATCTTCGCGACCTTCGTGCCGTCGGCGCTCACGTACTACCACGTGCTGCCGAAGCCGGTGCTGAACCTGACGGTCGAGTTCACGAAGTCGACCAACTTCCTGTACCTGTTCATCGCGTCGATCATCGTCGGCAGCATCCTGAGCATGGACCGGCGCGTGCTGATCCAGGGCTTCGTGAAGATCTTCATCCCGCTCGCGGCCGGTTCGATCGCCGCGGCAATCGTCGGCACGGCCGTCGGCACCGCGCTTGGCCTGGGCGCGCGCCACACGCTGCTGTACATCGTCGTGCCGATCATGGCGGGCGGTGTCGGCGAAGGCGCGATTCCGCTGTCGATCGGCTATTCGGAACTGATGCACCTGCCGCAAGGCGAAATGTTCGCGATGGTGCTGCCGCCGGTGATGCTCGGCAGCCTGACCGCAATCATCCTGTCGGGTGCGCTGGACATGCTCGGCAAGCGCATGCCGCACCTGACCGGCAACGGCCGCCTGCAGGTCGGCGAAAGCGGCGACATGACGCCGGAAAGCGAAGAAATCCGCGGCCATGTCGACGTCACGCACATCGCGGGCGCCGGCATCACCGCCATCACGCTGTACCTCGTCGGCCTGATGGCGCACAAGCTGTTCGGCCTGCCCGCGCCGGTCGCGATGCTGTTCCTCGCGGTGCTGGTAAAGCTCGCGCGCGCGGTGTCGCCGCCGCTGCAGGAAGGCGCGTTCGTCGTCTACAAGTTCTTCTCGACCGCCGTCACGTATCCGCTGCTGTTCGCGATCGGCGTGGCGATGACGCCGTGGGACAAGCTGACCGCCGCATTCACCGTCGTCAACGTCGTGACGATCGTGTCGACCGTCGCGACGCTGATGGGCACCGGTTTCGTGGTCGGCCGCCTGCTGAAGATGTACCCTATCGACACCGCAATCGTGAACGCCTGCCACAGCGGGCAAGGCGGCACCGGCGACGTCGCGATCCTGACCGCCGCGAACCGGATGCAGCTGATGCCGTTCGCGCAGATCGCCACCCGCATCGGCGGTGCGATCGTCGTCACGGTGACGCTGATCCTGGTCGCGCACTTCGGATGATGCGCGGCCGCGCGCACCGTCGCGCAGGCTGCCTCGCACGCGCCGCCGCCGGCTCTGCCGGCGCGCGGCGCGCGTCGTTCCGGGCCCGGGCCTGTTCACGCTGACCGCTGACAACAGGCCCCGGCGGCGGGCTTCGATGAGGACGAACGTGCAGAAGAGCTTCAAGGGAATCCCGTGGTGGGGCTGGGCGTCGGCCGCCGTGCTGTATGTCGGCGTGACGGGCGCGGCCGTCGATTTCGCGTGGGAACGCGCGATCGACGCGCTCGAGGAAACAGGCGCGCACCGGCTCGACCTGTATGCGTCGAGCCTGAAGAGCGAACTCGGCCGCTTCGAGATCCTGCCGGGCCTCGTCGCGCGCCAGGACAGCGTGCGCGCGATGCTGAAGGCCGCGCCGCACGACGCGCTCCCGCTCGTGCACACCGTCGACACCTACCTCGAAGCCGTGAACCGCGACGCGGGCAGCGGCGCGGTCGACGTGATCGACCTGCAGGGCGAAGTGATCGCCGCCAGCAACTGGAACGAGACGATCAGCTTCGTCGGCACGAACGTGTCGTACCGGCCGTACTTCAAGGATGCCCTCGCGCACGGCAGCGGCCGCTTCTTCGGGATCGGCACCAATACCGGCGTGCCGGGCGTCTACTTCGCGAGCGCGGTACGCGACGACGGCGTGCCGATCGGCGTGGCCGCGGTGAAGATCAGCGTCGACCCGCTCGAATCCGCGTGGCGCGCGCCGGGCGTCGCCGCGATGGTGGTCGACAGCAACGGCGTGGTCGTGATCTCGACCGAACCGGCGTGGAAATTCACCGCGTTGCGCCCGATCACCGCGCAGCAGCAGCGCGACATCCAGGCGTCGCGCCAGTACGCGGGCCGCACGGTCGACGCGCTGCCGTACCGCCGCATCGGCGATCGCAGCGCGGCCGCGTGGTTCGGCACGTTTCCCGACCCGCACCACGCCGGCCGCAACACGCGCTATCTCGTGATGTCGCGCCCCGCGCCGCAGGCCGGCGATTCGCTGATGGTGTTGCTCGATATCGCCGGTGCGCGCCGCCAGCAGCAGACCGCGTTCGTGTTCGTCACCGGCGCGTTCCTGATCGCCGCGCTGCTCGCCGGCTACGCGATCCAGCGGCGCCGGGCGATCGCCGCGCGGCTGAGCGTGCAGGATGCGCTGCGCCGCGCGAACGACCGGCTGGAGCTGACGGTGGCGCAGCGCACGGCCGCGCTGACGGCCGCGAACGAACGAATGCAGCGCGAGATCGTCGAACGCGAGCGCACCGAACAGCGGCTGCGCGATTCGCAGCAGGAAGTGGTGCACGCCGGCAAGCTCGCCGTGCTCGGGCAGATGGCCGCCGGCCTCACGCACGAGCTGAACCAGCCGCTCGTCGCGATCCGCACGCTGTGCGACAACGCGCGCACGTTCTTCGAGCGCGGCCAGCCGGCGCCGGCCTACGCCAATCTCGAACGGATCGGCAAGCTCGTCGACAGCATGGCCGTGCTCACCGGCGAGCTCAAGACCTTCGCGCGCAAGCCCGACGTCGAGCGCGTCGCCGTGTCGCTGAGCGAGGCCGTCGCGCATGCGCGGCTCATCTACGACGCGCGGATCCGCGACGAAGGCGTGCAGCTCGACGTGAACATCGCGCCCGGCACGGCCGTGTCCGCCGAATCGAGCCAGCTGCAGCAGGTGATCGTGAACCTGCTCGGCAACGCGCTCGACGCGGTGCACGACGCGCCGGTCCGCCGCATCGTCATCGACGCCGCCGGGCCGGACGACGAAGGCCGCGTGCGCGTCACGGTCGCCGACAGCGGCGCGGGCATCGCGCCCGAGGTGCTGCCGCACCTGTTCGAGCCGTTCGTCACCACCAAGCCGCGCGGCCAGGGCCTCGGACTCGGCCTCGCAATCACGTCGCGCATCGTCGAGGCGTTCGGCGCGAAGATCGCCGCGACGAACCGCGACGAAGGCGGCGCGCAGTTCACCATCGAATTCGCGGCGGCAACGCCGCAACAAAGGACAGAGCATGGAAGATGAGATTCGGGTGCTGGTCGTCGAGGACGATGAAAACGTCCGGATCGGCGTCGAGCAGGCGGTCGAGCTCGCCGGGTTCCCGGTCGACGCCTTCGCTTCGGCGGCCGACGCGCTCGCGCACGTCGCACCCGGCGCCCCCGTCGTGATCGTGTCGGACGTGCGGATGCCGGGCATCGACGGGCTGCAGCTGCTCGAACGCGTGATGGCCGTCGACGCGCAGATTCCGGTCGTGCTGATCAGCGGCCACGCCGACATTTCGACGGCCGTCGGCGCGATGCAGGACGGCGCGTACGACTTCATCGAGAAGCCGTTTTCGTCGGACGTGATCGCCGGGCGCGTCGCGCGCGCGGTCGAGAAGCGGCGCCTCACGCTCGAGGTGCAGGGCTTGCGCGCGGCGCTGAACAACTGGCACGGCATCGAGGCGTTCGTGCTCGGCAAGTCGCCCGCGATGGCCGACGTGCGCAAGAAAATCCTGCGCCTCGCCGATACGTCCGTGTCGGTGCTGATCACCGGCGAAACGGGCACCGGCAAGGAGCTGATCGCGCGCAGCCTGCACGACTTCGGCGGGCGGCGCGATGCGCATTTCGTCGCGCTGAACTGCGGCGGCCTGCCCGAGCAGATCTTCGAGAGCGAGCTGTTCGGGCATGAAGCCGGCGCGTTCACCGGCGCGATCAAGAAGCGCATCGGCAAGATCGAATGGGCGCACGGCGGCACGCTGTTCCTCGACGAGATCGAGACGATGCCGATTCCATTGCAGATCAAGATGCTGCGCGTGCTGCAGGAGCGCGTGATCGAGCGGCTCGGCGCGAACGAGCTGATTCCGGTCGACTGCCGCGTGATCGCCGCGTCGAAGGCCGATCTCGCGGAACTCGCGACCGACGGACGCTTCCGCGCGGACTTGCTGTATCGCCTGAACGTCGCGCAGATCGAGCTGCCGCCGCTGCGCGAGCGGCGCGAGGACGTGCCGCTGCTGTTCGAGCATTTCGTACTCGCGGCCGCTCGGCGCTTCGGGCAGCCGGCACCGGTCGTCACGGCTGCGCAGGTGTCCGAACTGATGACGCATGCATGGCCCGGCAACGTGCGCGAACTGCAGAACGTCGCGGACCGCTTCGTGCTCGGCCTGACCGGCGACAGCCTGCTGTCCTCCGGCGGCACGGCCACGGCCGGCGGCACGCTCGCCGAACAACTCGCATATTTCGAGCGGATGCTGATCGAGGACATGCTGCGGCGTCACAACGGCAACGTTGCGGACGCAAGCGATGCGCTCGGCATGCCGAAGAAAACGCTTTATCACAAGCTGCGCAACCTGCGGATTCCCGCGCGCGGCGACGCGGCGGCCGACGGCGGCGAATGACGCGAACGAGGATACGCACAACAGCATGGATCGCATCGATATCGCCGCCCACGGCAGCGTCACGGGCCAGCCCCGCGGCCACCTGATCCGCGGCGTCACCCGCGCAAAGAAAACCTTCCGTCCGAGCGACTGGCCCGAACGGCTCGCGGGCGTCATCACGCTGTTCGTCGGCGAGCGGCGGCCCGGCTATCCGTGCGCGCTGTCGCGGCTCGCGATGCCGGTCGTCAACGGCGGCGTCAAATGCCTGTTCGTGTCGGACGAATTGCGCGACGTGTGCGCCGATGCATTCGACTTCGCGATGCAGTTCGCCGCCGACAACGACCTTCCCGTCGAACTTCAGGCCGCGCCCGCGCCGGCGGCGCGCTGACGCACGGGCCGCGTCCAGCGGCCTTTTTTCCGCTCGTTTCCCGCTGCGATGCGCGCGTGCGCAGGCGCCCGCAAATGCTTTCGATTCCCAAACAAACCGTCAGACGATTGAAGGATTCGGCATGGCGACCACGCTGCGACAAGGGTTTTCGGCCGAACCATCAATAAAATTGATCGTCACGATGAAAATTATGCGTTTTCCTTGCAGCTCGCCATGATGCATAGTTGCGTCGAGTTGACGCACCTTTGAGTCTTTTAGTCATGAACATGCGAATCGAGCCGTCCGTGCTCGCGAACCCCGACCTGCAATTTGCGACGCTTTCGTCGGGTATCAGCCTGCCGTATGTCGAGCGGGGCAGCGGCGCGCCGATGGTCTTCGTACATGGATCGTTGTGCGACTACCGTTACTGGGATCCGCAACTCGCATCGCTGTCGTCCCACTACCGCTGCATCGCGCCGAGCCTCAGCCACTACTGGCCGGCCGTCGAAGCAGGCATTCAGGACGACTTCAGCTGGCAGAACCACGTCGACGAGCTCGCCGAATTCATCGACGCGCTCGATCTCGGCCCCGTGCATCTCGTCGGCCACTCGCGTGGCGGCAGTGTCGCGTTCAACGTCGCGCGCCAGCATCCGCATCTCGTCGACACGCTCACGCTCGCCGATCCGGGCGGCCCGCTGCAACAGCCGGGCGTGCGCGAAGCCGTGCTGCCGGCCGCCGCGATCGCGCTGCGCACGCAGGCCGTGAACCTGATCGATCAAGGCGAAACCGAAGCCGGCCTCGAGATGTTCGTCGATTCGGTAAGCCTGCCCGGCGCATGGAAGAAGAGCACGTCGCGCTTCCGCACGATGGCGATCGACAACGCAAGCACGCTGCCGAAGCAGCTGCGCGATCCGCTGCCCGCGTATTCGCAGCACACGGCCGGCGACATCGCATGCCGCACGCTGCTGATCGACGGCCAGCGCAGCCCGAAGATGTTCCGCAACAACGTCGAGACGCTGTCGCAGTGGATCGGCGACGCGCAACGCCAGACCGTCGCCGGTGCGTCGCACGGCATGAACGCGGCGAGCCCGACGGTGTTCAACCGTTACGTGCACGAGTTCGTCGCGGCGTAATTTCACGGGCGGCGTTCGTTCCGCCCGATCTTCCCCGGTCCATTTCCCCGACGATGCGGGCGCCTGCCCGCATCGAGCCGCCCGGCTACGCAGCCGACTCCGCGTTGCGCGTGACCGCATCCGGCAACCCGAACACGCAATCGAACGACCAGTTGTACACGAACGTGAAGATCGGGAAGAACACGATCAGCACCGCGTCGAACAGGAACGCCTGCCACAGCGACACATCGAGCCGCCACGCGATCAGCGGGATCAGGAACGTCACGAGCACGACCTGGAACCCGACCGCGTGCAGCACGCGCCGTCCCACGGTGCGCGTCGTCGCCGCACGCCGCCGCTCCCACGCCTCGAATGCGAGGTTGTAGAGGAAATTGACGGTCACGCCCGTCGTCGAGATCATCACGCCCAGCAGGCCGCTCGTTTCGGCGTTCGCGCCGCTCAGCATGCCCAGCACCGTCGATGCGATCAGGATGCCGAGCACCTCGAACATCACGACGTAAACTACGCGTCTCTTCCAGCCTTGCATGAGCATCCCCCTTCGAATCGAACAAGGGGGCGAGACTAGCAGCGGGTACCCTGTCCGCCAAAGTCAGGTCCTTTCAATTTTTCTGACAGGAGGCAACGCATGCTGACCAGCGACCACATCGACATGCTGCTGACCGTCATCGACCAAGGCTCGTTCTCGGCGGCCGCGCGTGCACTCGGCCGCACGCCGTCGGCGGTCAGCATGGCGATCGCGAACCTCGAGGCCGAACTCGATCTCGTGCTGTTCGACCGCGGCACGCGCGAACCGACGCCGACCGCTGCAATGGTCGCGCTGTTGCCCGACGCACGCTCGATCGCCGAACGGCTGCACGCGCTGCGCGCGCATGCGCAGCACCTGTCCGAAGGCGTCGAGGACACGCTGCGGCTCGGCCTCGCGGCCGAGATCGACGGCGCCCCCGTCGCCCGCGCGCTAACGGCCGTCGCCGCGAAGTATCCGGCGCTCGCGATCAGCGTCGTCACCGCGCCGCAGGACGCGATCGTCGATGCGCTGCATCGTGGCGCCGTCGATCTGTGCGTCGCGTACGGCGGCCTCGACCTGCATCCGCAGGAACAGATTCACGCGCTGTGGACCGAGACGCTGATCGCGGTCGCCGCGCCCGACCATCCTGCGATTGCCGATGCCGCGCATCCGGAGGCGATCGAGCGGTTATCCGGGTTTCGGCAGATCGTGATCGCCGATCCGGAACGGCCGTTGACCGACGTGCGGCCGCTGATCGGCAGCCGCACGTGGAAGGTGACCGACATGGCGACCGCGATCGCGCTCGTGAAAGCCGGTCATGGCTGGGCGAATTTGCCGGAATCGGTCATTGGCCGGTATGCGGTCGATGGGGAACTGGCGCCTCTCGTGTTCGCGAACATCCGTAACGGGTTGCCGCTGCCCGTGTATTTGCGGCGGCCGAAACATACAGGGCTCGGCAAGGCGGCGAGCGAACTGGTGCGGGCCCTGCGGGCCGGACGCGCCGAGGACCGAGCGCTGCCGGCGGCGACAGCACTCGTCAACGCGTGCGCTTCGCCACGCGCGGCCGTTTCCCGGTCGGGCTCCGCCCCGTAGCCGCCCCCGCGAACATCGTCATGTCGTGCAGCAGGCAATTCAGCAGCGTATCAGCCGCAACGCCGAGCGGCCGCCCCACCTTCACGAGCAGGCGCGCTTTCGCGGAATCGAACAATGGATGCGCGATCGGCAGCGCGACGAGTTCGCCGCTCTCGAGTTCGCGATATGCCGCGAATGCGCCGATCAACGTAATTCCGTCGTGGCGCTTCACGAAATGGCGCAATACCGCGAGGGAGTTGGTCGTCAGCGTCGGACGGATCGGCAGGTTCTCGGTATAGGCGAGCATCTGCGCGACCTGGCCGAGGCCGAACGCCGGCGGCATCAGCGCGAGCGGATATTCGCCAAGTTCGTGCGCGCGCACCGCGCCGCCACGCACCGCGAGCGGATGGCCGGCATGAACGAGCGCCACCACCGGCTGCGACGACGTGGCGAGATACTCGATCTCCGGATGGGCTGGCGGGTTGTAGGCGAGCCCGATGTGCGCGCGGCTCTCCGCCACTTCCTGCAGCACGTTGTTGACCGGGAGGACGTCGACGATCACGTCGAGCTTCGGATAACGCATGCAGAAATCGGTCAGCACCTCGTCCATCAGCACATCGACATAACCCTCGCTGGTGACGATGCGCACCTGGCCGGATTGCAGCCGCCGCAACGCCTGCAGGCGCTCCTCGAACAATTCCTGCTGCGAGCGGCACCCGCGCCAGTACTCGAGCAGATGCGCGGCCGCCTCGGTCGGCCGCAGGCCGCGCGCCTGCCGCTCGAACAGCTTGACGCCGACCTCCTCCTCGAGCAGCCGGATCTGCCGCGTGATCACGGACGGCGCGGTATTGATGCTGTCGGCCGCGCCGCGGATGGAGCCGTGAGTCAGCACCTCGTGGAAGTAGCGCAAGCGGCGCTGGTTGAGTTCGCGCATGGAGTATCCCGGTTCGCCCGATCGTTGCCTGTTGAGCAACATTAGATCACTTAAGTTGCTCTTGCTCTGCTTTTTCGGCTCTCCGACGATGCGGCAATCGGAACCCATTCCGCAAGACGCTCACGCCACTGGAGAGAGACATGTCCGCCGTCCCATCCTCCCGCCTTTCGGTCGCGCATGACAGCGCGCCGGTGCAGGCGCTGTACCGCAAACTGAACTGGCGCCTGCTGCCGCTGCTATTGCTCTGCTATACGTTCGCGTATCTGGATCGCGTCAACATCGGCTTCGCGAAACTCCACATGCAAAGCGCGCTCGGCCTCTCCGACGCGGCCTACGGCCTCGGCGCGGGCATTTTCTTCCTCGGCTACGTGCTGTTCGAGATTCCGAGCAACCTGATGCTGCCCCGGATCGGCGCGCGCAAGACCATCAGCCGGATCATGGTGCTGTGGGGGCTGACGTCCGCCGCGATGATGTTCGTGCACGACACCACGTCGTTCTACTTGCTGCGCTTTCTGCTCGGTGTGTTCGAGGCCGGCTTCGCGCCGGGCATGATTTTCTACCTGACCTACTGGTACGGCCCGCGCCGCATGGCCGGCGTAATGGCCGTCGTGATGCTGGCCGGGCCGGTCGGCGGCATCGTCGGCTCGCCGTTGTCGACCTGGCTGATGACGGCCCTCGATGGCGCACACGGACTGGCCGGCTGGCAGTGGATGTTCGTCGCGGAAGGTTTGCCGTGTGCCGTGCTCGGCCTGCTGGTACTGAAGGTACTGGCCGATCGCCCGGACGATGCGGCGTGGCTGAGCGACCGCGAGAAAAGCCTGCTCGCTACCGAACTACAGGTGCCCGCGGCCGGCCACCACGCGTTCGGGCAGGCCGCGCGCGACCCGCGCGTCTACCTGCTGGCCTTCGCGTACTTCACGATGATCTGCGGAATCTATGCGGTCAGCTTCTGGCTGCCGTCGATTCTCAAGGCCAACGGCGTGACCGACACGATGCAGATCGGCTTCTATTCGATGATTCCGTATATCGGCGCCGCGTGCGCGATGCTCGTCATCGGCCGGCACTCCGACCGTCGCGGCGAGCGCCGGTTGCACAGCGCGGTGTCGGCGATCGTCGGTGCCGCCGCGCTGGCCGCCGCGACCTGGGCCGGCGGCAATCTCGCGGTATCGCTCGCCTGCATGACGATCGCAACGGCGCTGTTGTGGGCGGCCTACACCGTGTTCTGGGCCATCCCGTCGCAATACCTGACGGGCAACGCGGCCGCCGGCGGCATCGCGCTCATCAACACGATCGGCCTGCTCGGCGGCTTCCTCAGCCCGACGCTGATCGGCGAGATCCGCACCGCGACCGGCAGCATGCAGGCGGGATTGCTCGTGATCGTCGCGCTGATGATCGCGGGCGCCGTGGCGCTGATCATGAACCGCCTGCCCGCCGCGGCGCGATGACCGATCGCGTCGCGACGGCGCCGTATCGCCCATGGACCACGTACACCGACCTGCTTTACTGGACTCAGCCTCATGACCCGACGCATTCTCGTTGCCGGTTTCCAGCATGAAACCAACACCTTCGCGCCCACCAAGGCCGCCTATGCCAACTTCGAACGCGGCGAAGGGTTTCCCGCGCTGGTGCGCGGCGCCGACGTGCTCGCCCTGCGCGACGTCAACATTCCGGCCGGCGGCTTCATCAACGCAGCCGAGCGGCGCGACTGGCGCTTGGTGCCGGTGATCTGGGCCGGCGCCAGCCCGTCGGCGCACGTCACCGAGGACGCCTTCGAGCGCATCGCCGGCGAGATCGTCGATGCGGCACGACGCGGCGGCTGCGACGCGGTGTATCTCGACCTGCACGGCGCGATGGTCGCCGAGCACACGGACGACGGCGAAGGCACCCTGCTCGACCGCGTCCGCGCCGCGGTCGGCCCGGACGTGCCGGTGGTCGCGTCGCTCGACCTGCACGCGAACGTGACCGACCTGATGCTGAGCCGCGCCGACGCGTTGGTCGCCTTTCGCACGTATCCGCACGTAGACATGGCGGAAACCGGCGAACGCGCGGCCGCGCTGCTCGAATGCCTGCTCGAACGCCGGCTCGCAGGCCGCGGCCCGCTGCGTCGCGCGGCGCGGCGGCTGCCGTTCCTGATCCCGATCAACGGGATGTGCACGCTGCTAGATCCCGCACGCTCGATGTACGCACGCCTCGCGGCACTCGAAACCGGCGGCGTGATGTCGCTGTCGTTCGCGCCGGGCTTTCCGGCTGCGGATTTCCCGGAATGCGGGCCGGTCATCTGGGGCTATGGCGACACCGACGCGGTCGAAGCCGCCGTGCAGACACTGCACGACGCGATGCTGGCCGACGAGGCGAAATGGCAGGTCCCGTTCCTGTCGCCGGACGACGCCGTACGCGAAGCCATGCGGCTTGCCGCGGATGCGAGCAAGCCCGTCGTGATCGCCGACACGCAGGACAACCCCGGCGCGGGTGGCGATTCGAATACGACGGGCCTGCTTCGCGCGTTGCTGCGTCATGGCGCGCGGGACGCGGCGCTCGGCCTGCTGTGGGACCCGGCGGCGGTGGCCGCGGCATGGCACGCAGGTGTCGGCGAAAGCATCGACCTGTCGCTCGGCGGCTCGGGCGTGCCCGGCGACGAACCGCTTCGCGCGCGCTTCGAGGTCGTCGCGCTGTCCGACGGTATCTGCCGCTACGACGGCCCGATGATGAACGGCATGCAGGCCGACGTCGGGCCGGTCGCATGCTTGCGGATCGACGGCGTGCGGATCGTCGTGAGCGCCGGCAAGGCGCAGATGCTCGATCGCAATCTGTATCGGGTGGGCGGCGTCGAGCCGGAGGCGATGAAGATCCTCGTCAACAAGAGCTCGGTGCACTTCCGCGCCGATTTCCAGGACATCGCGCACGCGGTGCTGGTCGCCAAGGCGCCGGGGCCGATGCAGGCCGACCCGGCAGACCTGCCGTGGACCCGACTCGCGCGCGGGATGCGTATGAAGCCGTTGGGGCGCGCGTTCGGCGGCGCGTGATGCGGTGACGCGGCGGCGTGCGGCGGGACGCCGCCGCACCGTCGGGAGGTGCGGGCGGAACTGACCGTTAGTTGCGACACGCGATGCAATAAAAAGGATTCTTCGTGGATTTCCGTGGACGCCGCTTTCCGACGCGGAGCTGCCGTTCGCGTTTCGATGGCCAATGTCTGCTATGAAGTGCTTACCGGCTGTTGCCCACATGCAAGCTGGCCGGATGCGCGGAAAGAGGCGTTTGCATATAACCCGATGAACCACATCCAGCGCCTGTAAAGCTCAGCCGGCCGCTCGGCTTTCGTCACGGCGGACATGACTTTCCATCCGTGCGGAATCCAGTGCACATCATTCGATGCGGTACAGGCTGCCAACACCGCCTCCCTCCACTGACGTGCTGTCGGCGCCACCGGACATCGGAAGACCCTGTCCCCATCCGGCTGCCAAGACCTGCACGTCATGCAAAGGATCGGACGCCTTGGCTCGTTCATTGCGGATGCGGCAGGTTTCAGGATCTGTGGCGAACAACCCGCGTGCGAAGACCCGGCCCTGTTCCGCCAGCCTCGCGGTTTTGGGGGCGCGAATTTTCGCAAACGCCTGGAAGGTCTCTTCCAAGCCCCCACTTGCACCCTCTAAGCACCGGGCCAAATGCCACGCATCCTCCAGCGCTTGGCAGGCACCTTGCCCTGACGTCGGCAACGGCGCGTGTGCGGCATCCCCGACCAGCAGTACATTCGCCCGACTCCAGGTATGCAGCGGCTCCAGGTCATGCACCGCAATCAGCCGGATGGCATTCGCGGGCGTCGCCCGGATGATACGCGCCACCGGCTCGGGCCATTCCGCGAACCGATCCTCGACCTCCTTGCGCATATCTGCGGTGGGCGTGGCCTTATTCAGGGGCCGTGCCTGCGCTGCTGCCCAATACACCAGTCCGGGGCGAACCGGCACGCAACCAAAGCGCTCACCCGCGCCCCAGAAGTCCTGAATCGACATATCGTCCACCAGCGCATGTGGCCCCTGCGCCACGCCGATCCAGTTCACAAAGCCTTGATAGATGGGTGTGTTGTCACCGGCGACAAACTTGCGCGCCACTGATCCCATGCGGCCGTCAGCGCCAATGAGCAGATCCGGGCGGATGCTCGCGCCATTTTCGAAATGGGCCACGGCTCTGCCATGAGCATCCAGCTCAATGGCCACCGTCCGGCGCCCGAACTCCACCGGAATACCCGCCCGTGTCGCATGGTCCAGCAACACCGCCTGCAAGTGCCTGCGCAGCACCGTGTAGGTTGGGTATCCCATCGTCCGGTCCAGCAAACCAATATCGAGGCCCCCCAGTGCATTTCCCGCATCATCCTGGCGACGCATTGTCAGCGGGCGGCCGCCAATGGCCTCAATGTCTTGCAGCAGTCCCAGTGCCTCCAGCACAAAGCTGGCATTGGGCCAAAGCGTCACGCCGGCCCCCATGGTTGCCGGCACGGCACGGCGCTCATAAACCCGAGGGTTATAACCCTGCTTGCGCAAGGCCAGTGCCACGCTCAGGCCCGCAATGCCGCCGCCAAGTATTCCAATTTCCACGCTGAATCTCTCCTGTTCATACGGTGCCCGATGCACGGTCCGCCGTGTCGCAGCGGGCAAATGGGCATCTTAGATTTCGCCATCAAAGAGAACTAGCATGTGAAAATTGGAAGCTTTCATACCTTAAACGGGATAATAAATGCGCGATGCTCTCGATCTGAATACTGTCCGTGTCTATACGGCAGTTGTTGATGAGCAGAGCTTCGCAGGCGCGTCGCGTCTATTGGCCATGCCTTCCTCCAACGTCAGCCGCCACGTCGCCGCGCTGGAGCGCAGACTCGGCGTGCGCCTGCTGGAGCGAAGCACCCGCCACCTGCGTATGACGGAAGCCGGCCGGCTGCTCTACGAACGCGCAAAGCCCTTGCTCGACACCCTGCTTTCCACGGAGGAGGAACTTGGCGCGGGGCAGCGTGAACTGCGCGGTCCTCTGAAGATGTGCATGCCTGGCGAGGCACCAAAGCTGCTGGCTCCCATCCTGGCCGAATTCTGTAGCCTCCATCCAGGCATCGAGCTCGAATGCGATACCCGGATGACCGGGCTGGAGGTACTTCGAGAGGACGTCGACCTTTCCATCGTCTTCCACCGGGGTCATCAAGAGGACAGTGCTTTCATCACCCGCGAACTCGCCACACTGCCCAGCATCGTGGTTGCCGCCCCCTCGTTGCTGGCCAGGACCGGCATACCACGCCATGTGCGCGAGCTGAAATCGCTACCCTGCATCACCACCCTCAGTGCGCTGAAGGGGCAGCCTTGGCAGTTTCAGGACGCTGCGGGTGAAATCGTCAAGGTGCCGGTCCGCAGCCGCTACCGCGTCAACAGCGGAGAACTGGCCGTGGCAGGCGCACGGCAAGGCATCGGCTTCGCGATTGTGGCGGCCTATCCCTGTCAGGAGGACCTTGCGGCGGGGCGGTTGCAGGAAGTGCCGCTGGACCTTTGTCCTGCCCCTCTGCAATTGCTCGGGGCATACAGCCACCGACATTCCGTGACTGCGCGTGTTCGGGCGATGCTGGAATTGATACAGGCACGGTTGGCTGGATTGGGGAGCCCTGCCATGAAACCGAAACCTCGTCGGACTGCCTAGGATCGACGTGGCGCACCGGGTGCAAAGTGGCGTCTTCCGGAGCGAAAACAGTCGCTCGGCATGACTTTTTCAATGTCGGCTTCTCGCCGCGTCGCCGACGTTCCTCCCCCCGCAAATTCGCGATAACCCATAAAAAACCCCGGCATGCAGACCTGAGCCTGCATGCCGGGGTTCTTCGCTTCACGGCCGGCGAACGGCGCATCGCCCGCCGTTCGCGCCTCACCGCGCAGCCACTTCCGCCTTGACTGACGCCGCATCGCCGACCACCGACGGCGCCGCGCCCCACCCGCCGCCCAGCGCGCGGATCAGATTGACGGTCGACACCGCCTGCGCACCGGTCAGCTGATTCGCCTGCAATTGCGACTGCAGCACCGACCGCTCGCTGTCGATCACGTCGAGATACGCGACCTCGCCTTCCTGATACTGCGTCCGCGACAGCGTCGCCGCACGGCGCGACGCATTGACGGCCGCATCCTGCGCGCGGATCTGGTCGTCGAGCAGACGCAGATCGGCGAGATTGTCCTCGACCTCGCGGAACGCGACGAGCACCTGCTGCCGGTAGTTCGCGACCTGCTCGTCGTACTGCGCACGCGCCTGCTGCACGCCCGCCGCCCGCCGCCCGCCGTCGAACAGCGGCAGCGTCAGCGCGGTGCCGGCGAACGGCCCGAGCAGGAACGTGCGGCTCGACCACAGGAACAGGTTGCCCAGCGTCGACGCCTCATAGCCGAACGCCCCCGTGATATCGAGCTTCGGGAAGTACGCCGACTTCGCGAGACCGATCCGCGCGTTCGCCGCCGCCATCGCGCGTTCGGCCGCCGACACGTCCGGCCGGCGTTCGAGCAGCGCCGACGGCAGGCCCGGCGGAATCTTCACCGCGACCGGCACGATCGGCGTTTCCTTGAACGCGAAGTCCGCCGGCGCCTTGCCGAGCAGGATCGCGAGCGCATGCTCGGACGCCGCGCGCCGGCGCGCGACGCCGACCGCATCGGCCTGCGCGCTCGCCAATTCGTTCTTCGCGCGCGACACGTCGAGCTCGCTGATGTCGCCTTCGTTGAAGCGCCGCTGCACGAGCTTCAGCGCCTGATCGCGCAGTTCGACGGTACGGCGGTACAGGTCCTGGTCCGAGTCGAGCTGGCGCAGTTCGAAGTAGTTCTGCGCGACGTCCGCCTGCAGCGCGAGCTGCACCGACCGGAACAGCGCTTCGCTCTGCGCCTGGTCGGCACGCGATGCCTCGACGTTGCGGCCCACGCGACCGAACAGGTCGGCCTCGTAGGACACCGTGCCCTGCGCACGCCACAGCGTCGCATTGGTCGGGCCGGTGCCCTGCGGCTGGAACTGCGACGCCGACGACAACCCTTCGCGCGTCGGCCCGAAACCGGCGCCGATCTGCGGGAACCATTGCGAACGCGCGGTGCGGGTCGCCGCGCGCGCTTCCTCGACGCGCGCCGCCGCGGCCTTCAGGTTCTGGTTCGCGGCGAGCGCCTGCGACTCGAGCGAGTCGAGCACCGGATCGCCGAACACCTTCCACCATTCGCCGCGATGCTCGCCGTCCGCCGGTTCGGCGGTCTTCCACGTGCCGGCCTGTTCGCCGGCCGTGAGCGTCGGCGCTTCCTTGAACGCCGCGGGCGTCGACACATCCGGGCGCTTGTAGTCGGGCCCTACCGCGCATGCGGCGAGCAGTGTCGCGAGCAGGGTGCTCGCGGCCGCCACCTTCGCGAAACGCATCAGGCCATTCGAGTTGTGCATGTTGTCCATCTTCCTATCCTCAAGCATCCGAAGCCGACGCGCCCGACGGCGGCACGCCGTAGCCTGCCGAGTCCTTGCCCGCGACGTGAATCTTGCCGCCCGCGAGCGTGCGCAGCACGACATAGAACACCGGCGTCAGCATCAGCCCGAACAGCGTCACGCCAAGCATCCCGAAGAACACCGCGACCCCCATCGCGTGCCGCATCTCCGAGCCCGCGCCCGTCGACGTGACGAGCGGCACGACGCCCATGATGAAAGCGATTGACGTCATCAGGATCGGACGCAGCCGCAGCCGGCTCGCCTCGATCGCGGCCTCGAGCGGCGTCCTGCCGTCGTGCTCGAGTTCGCGCGCGAATTCGACGATCAGGATCGCGTTCTTCGCCGACAGCCCCACCAGCACCATCAACCCGATCTGCGTGAAGATGTTGTTGTCGCCCTGCGTGAGCCACACGCCCGTCAGCGCCGACAGAATGCTCATCGGCACGATCAGGATCACCGCGAGCGGCAGCGTCAGGCTTTCGTACAGCGCCGCGAGCACGAGAAACACGAGCAGCACGCTGATCGGGAACACATACATCGCGGAATCGCCTGCAAGAATCTGCTGGTACGTGAGGTCGGTCCATTCGAACCGCACGCCGCGCGGCAGCGTTTCATGCGCGATGCGCTCGATCGCGGCCTGCGCCTGCCCCGACGAGAAGCCCGGCGCGGGGCCGCCGTTGATGTCGGCCGCCGTGTAGCCGTTGTAGCGCACGACCATTTCCGGGCCGAACGTCGGCGTCACCGTGACGAGCGACGACAGCGGCACCATCTCGCCCTTGTCGTTGCGGGTCTTCAACTGCAGGATGTCGTCCGGACGTTGACGGAACTGCGCATCGGCCTGCACGCGCACCTGGTACACGCGCCCGAAGCGGTTGAAGTCGTTCACGTACAGCGAGCCGAGATACACCTGCATCGTGTTGAACACGTCGGTGACCGGCACGCCGAGCTGCTTCGCCTTCACGCGGTCGAGATCGACATTGAGCTGCGGCACGTTGATCTGGTAGCTCGTGAACAACGGGCCGAGTTCAGGCGCCTGCTGCGCACGCTTGATGAAATCGTTGGTCGCATCCGCGAGCCGCGCATAACCGACCGCGCCGCGATCCTCGATCTGCATCTTGAACCCGCCGAGCGTACCGAGGCCCAGCACCGGAGGCGGCGGGAACACCGCGACGAACGAGTCCTTGATCGCACCGTACTGCTGGTTCAGCGCACCCGCGATCGCACCGGCCGACATCGCCTTGCCGTGCCGTTCCGAGAACGGCTTCAGCGTGACGAACACGATGCCCGCGCTCGAGCTGTTCGTGAAGCCGTTCACCGACAGCCCCGGGAACGCCACCGCGCTCTCGACGCCCGGCTGCTTCAGCGCGATCGAGCCCATGTCGCGAATCACCTTCTCGGTGCGGTCGAGCGATGCGCCGTTCGGCAGTTGCGCGAACGCGATCAGGTATTCCTTGTCCTGCGCGGGCACGAAGCCGCCCGGCACGACCTTCGACACGAGCACGGTCGCGCCCACCAGCACGAGGTACACGCCGAGCATCAGCGTCTTGCGCGACAGCACGCCGCGCACGCCGCGGCCGTAGTTCTCCGCGCCGCGATGGAACACCTTGTTGAACCCGCGAAAGAAGCCGCCGAGCACGCGGTTCATCACGCGCGTGAGCCAGTCTTCCTTGTCGCCATGGCCCTTCAGCAGGATCGCGGACAGCGCCGGCGACAGCGTCAGCGAATTGAACGCCGAAATCACCGTCGAGATCGCGATGGTCATCGCGAACTGCTTGTAGAACTGGCCGGTCAGGCCCGACATGAACGCGAGCGGCACGAACACGGCGACGAGCGTCAGCGCGATCGCGATGATCGGCCCGCTCACTTCCTGCATCGCCTTGTAGGTCGCCTGCCGCGCGTTCATCCCGCTTTCGATGTTGCGCTCGACGTTCTCGACCACCACGATCGCATCGTCGACCACGATCCCGATCGCGAGCACCATCCCGAACAACGACAACGCGTTGATCGAATACCCGAACGCCAGCAGCAGCGAGAACGTGCCGATGATCGACACCGGCACCGCGATCAGTGGAATCAGCGACGCGCGCCAGGTCTGCAGGAACACGATCACGACGATCACGACCAGCGCGATCGCTTCGAGCAGCGTGTGCACGACGGCCTTGATCGACGAACGCACGAACTGCGTCGGGTCATAGACGATCTTGTAGTCGACGCCGGCCGGCATGTCCTGCTTCAGCTCGGCCATCGTCTTGCGCACTTCGTCCGAAATCTGCAGCGAGTTCGCGCCCGGAGACTGGTTGATCGCCATTGCGACGGCCGGCTTGTTGTCGAGCAGCGAGCGCAGGCCATACTCGGACGCGTCGAGCTGGATCCGCGCGATGTCGCGCAGGCGCGTAACGCCGCCGTCCGGCGTCGTCTTCACGACGATGTCGCCGAATTCGTCCTCCGTCTGCAGACGGCCGCGCGCGTTGACCGACAACTGCAGCGGCGTGCCGGGCAGCGACGGCGACGCGCCGATCACACCGGCCGCGACCTGCACGTTCTGCTCGCGGATCGCCTGCACGACGTCCTCGGCGGACAGCCCGCGCTGCGCGACCTTCTGCGGATCGAGCCACACGCGCATCGCGTAGTCGCCCGAACCCCACAGCTGCACCTGGCCGACGCCCTGGATCCGCGACAGGCGATCCTTCACGTTGATCAGCGCGTAGTTGCGCAGGTAGGTCATGTCGTAGCGGTTGTCCGGCGAGATCAGGTGGACCACCATCGTCAGCGTCGGCGAGCTCTTCACCGTCGTGATGCCGAGCCGCTGCACGTCTTCCGGCAAGCGCGGCAGCGCCTGGTTCACGCGGTTCTGCACGAGCTGCGTGGCCTTGTCCGGATCGGTGCCGAGCTTGAACGTGACGGTGATCGTCATGTTGCCGTCGCTGTTCGCCTGCGACTGCATGTACAGCATGTCCTCGACGCCGTTGATCTGCTCTTCGAGCGGCGACGCGACCGTCTCGGCAATCACTTTCGGGTTCGCGCCCGGGTACTGCGCCTTCACGATCACGGAAGGCGGCACGACTTCCGGATATTCCGAAATCGGCAGCAGGAACATCGCGATCACCCCGCCGAGCAGGATGATGACCGATAGGACTCCTGCAAAGATCGGCCGGTCGATAAAGAATTTTGAGATGTTCATGGGTTGCTCTGTCTGGTTGAACGCGGAGAACGTAGCGGCGTGCCGCTTACGACTCCGCCTTCGCCGGTGCGGCCGGCTTCGCGTTGTTCGCGAGCGGCGCGGACGGTGCGTCGCCGTCCGTCATCGGGACCATGTGCGGCTTCACCTGCTCGCCCGGCCGTACGCGCTGCGTGCCGTTCACGATCACGCGATCGCCGGCCGACAACCCGCTCACGATCACGCGCCGGTTGCCGTGCTGGTTGCCCTGCTGCACTTCGCGGTACGACACGCGGCCCTGCTGATCGACGACGAACACGAACTTCTTGTCCTGGTCGGTGTTGATCGCCGCATCGTCGACAAGCAGCGCCTGGTGCGGCGCGCTGCCGCCGACCTTCACGCGCGCGTAGAGGCCCGGGACGAGTTCGCCGTCCGCGTTGTCGAAGCGCGCGCGCACGCGGATCGTGCCCGACGACGTGTCGAGCCGGTTGTCGACCGAATCGATCACGCCGCTGCGCGAGTAGCCCGTCTCGTTCGCCAGGCCGAGCTCGACCGGCACCTTGCGGCCGTCGCGTGCGCCGTTGATGTATTGCAGGTAGGTCTGCTCGTCCGCATCGAACGACGCGTAGATCGGCGACACCGACACCAGCGTCGTCAGCGGCGCGGCCGATGCACCGGCCGACACGACGTTGCCGACCGTGATCTCCGCGCGCGACACGCGACCCGATACCGGCGCCGTGATCCGCGTATAGCCGAGATTGATGCGCGCCGTTTCCAGCGAGGCTTCGGCGGCCTTCAGGTTCGCGTGCGCTTCGCGCGCGGCGTTCTGCTTCTCGTCGTAGTCGCGCTTGGCGATCGCGTTGTCGCCGATCAGCCGCTGCGCGCGCTGCCAGTCGCTCTGCGCGTAGCCGTCACGCGCCTGCGCGGCCGCGAGCTGAGCGGCCGCACGGTCGGTTTCCGCCTGGTACGGGCGCGGATCGATCACGAACAGCACATCGCCTTTCTTCACGAGCGCGCCGTCCTTGAAGTTCACCGCGACGATCGTGCCCGACACCTGCGGGCGCACGTCGACTTTCTCGACGGCTTCGAGGCGGCCCGAATAGCTTTGCCAGTCGGTGACGGTCTGCGGCACGACGGTCGCGACGTCGACTTCGGGCAGCGGCGCCGCCGCTTTCTCGGGCGCGTTCGCGTTCACGCGCATCGCGCCGAACGTTCCGAGGCCGACGACGGCGAGCGTCACGATCGCCGCGGTCGCGATTCGGGAACGAGAGGTACGTAGGATGGCCATGTGGATCTCCAGTAAGCGTGGATTGGTCTGGTTATTCGGAACGGTTCGGCTGGCGCGCCTGGAAGCGGCACTGGAAGAAGCGCACGGCTTCCTCCAGCGCGGCTTCGTGCGTCGCGAGCGCCGCGTGCGTGACGTCCGGGTAGCGGATCACCTGCGTGAGCACGCCCGACGAAATCAGGCAGCCCGCATATTTCTCCGCTTCGACGTGCAGCACGTCGTTCTGCGCGGTGACGACGAGCGTCGGCGGCAGGCCCGCGAGTCGCACCGATTCGAGCGGCGCCGCGTACGGGTGCATGCGCTGCGCCGCCTGCGGCAGATACGCGCGATAACAGGCCGCGCATTCGCGCGCGGTAATGTCCGACGACAGGCGCTCGGCGTCGCCGATGCGCGTCATGCTCGGATCGAGCATCGGCCCGAACAGCGCCTGCGCGGCGATCGACACTTCACCGCGATCGCGCGCGATGAACGCGAGGCAGTTCGCGAGCTGGCCGCCCGCGTCGTGGCCCGCGACGCCGATCTTCTTCGGGTTGCCGCCGAACGCGCGGGCGCGCGTCGCGGCCCACACGGCGGCGCGATACGCATCCTCCGGCGCGGCCGGAAAAGGAAAGGCCGGCGCGAGCGAATAATCGACCGACACTACGAGAGCTGGTAAGCGTTCTGCTAAAAAACGCGCGGCGAAATCCGCGTCCTCGAGCGTGCCGCGCACGAAGCCGCCGCCGTGGAAATAAAGCACTACCGGCAATCCGGTCTTGTCCGCACGCCGATAGAGGCGCAGCGCGATGTCCTGCGCGTAGCCGGGGATTTCCACCTCCGCGACCGTCAATGCCACGCCGGCCGTGGCTGCGGCGGGCAATGCGGCTTTCAGGAATTTGCTGAATTCAGAAGCGTCCATGACGATGCGGCATCCATTTCGAGATGGAACGCATTCTGGGTCCGGCAGACATCCGGATAAATGCCTATAATCCGGCAACACAATTCAACGCCTCCGAACAATCCCGGGCTGCGTCGCCTACAAAGCGACGCAGCCTCTTTGTTCCTGGGCTCATTAGATTGCGGAGGTTGTGATGGACCGGCTTCAGGCCATGCAGGTGTTTACTCGCGTCGTCGATACAAGCAGCTTCACCAAGGCAGCAGAAACGCTCAGCCTGCCGCGAGCGTCCGTCACGACGATCATCCAGAATCTCGAAGCCTTCCTCGGCGTGCGCCTGATGCACCGGACCACGCGCCGGCTGTCGCTCACGCCCGACGGCGCCGCGTACTACGAACGATGCGTGCGGATCCTCGCCGATGTCGAGGAAACCGAAGCAAGCTTCCAGAACAACAACCGGAAGCCGCACGGAAAGTTGCGTATCGACATGCCGGGCTCGATCGGGCGGCTGCTCGTGATTCCGTCGCTGTGCGAATTTCATACGCGCTATCCGGACATCGACCTGCAACTCGGGCTGTCGGATCGCCCGGTCGATCTGCTGCAGGAAGGCGTCGATTGCGTGATCCGCGTCGGTGCGCTGCAGGACTCGTCGCTCGTCGCGCGCCGCGTCGGTCTGTTCGAAGGCGTGACAGTGGCCTCGCCCGACTATCTCGAGCGCCACGGCGAGCCGCAGACGATCGAGGACCTGAACGACCACAAGGCCGTCAACTATTTCTCGAGCCGCACCGGCCGCACGATCGACTGGTCGTTCCTGATCGACGGCAAGGAAACCGAGATCAAGATGAACGGCATCGTGTCGGTCAACGATGCGGATGCGTACGTGACCTGCGGCATCGAGGGTTTCGGGCTGATCCAGCCGCCGCTGTTCATGGTGCTGCCGCACCTGCGCGAAGGCCGGCTCAAGGAAGTGCTGCCCGGCATCAAGCCGCTGCCGATGCCGATCTCGGTCGTGTATCCGCACAGCCGGCACCTGTCGCCGAAGGTGCGCGTGTTCGTCGACTGGATCGCCGAAGTGTTCGACCGCTGCCCGCTGCTGAGCGGCAAGGGCAGCCTCGATGCGACGTGCAGCAAGCGCACGTTCGAGGAAGCCGAGCGCGCACCGGCACTCGACACGCCGGTCATCAACGAGTGGGTCGCGTAAGCGTCTGAATCGCGGCGCACGGATGCGGCCCGTGCGCCGCGCCGCATCCGTGCGGCTTTGGCACCGCCTGGGTGCCGCTACGGCGTCGCGTTCGTGCCGCCCTCCCCACCGCATCCGTCATCTTTCCCGAATCCGCATCACACCTTTGCGCCGTGCGCCGCAATCGCCCGCGCGGGTCGCCGCGCGGGCGGCGTCGCATCGCTGCGAGGCCCGTTGCACGCGGCTGTGCGCGATTTTCGAATGACCCTGCCGACATTGCGTATTGCGATTGTTCCTCCATCACGACAATTCAATTCGCGTCAGCCGCATTTATCGCGCCGGAACAGATACCTAGAGTAAACCCTGTCGCGCACCCGTTGCGCATCGAACAGCCCCGCTGGACGGGACCGGAGCAAGCGCTCGAGCGCCAACTCCGACCAACACAGGAGTTACGTCATGAACCGCCGCCATCTTCTCTCCGCCGTCGCCCTCGCACTCGCCGTGTCCGCACCGGCCTTCGCCGATACGAACACCCCGCATGCCGGCGACTACGGCAACACGTCGTGGTACTCGCAGCACAGCAATGGCCCGCGCACCCGCGCCGAAGTCAGCGCGGAAGTCGCGCAGGCCCGCCGCGACGGCACGCTCGCCTGGCTGCGCAAGGCGAATTCGTATCCGCAAGGCCTCGAAGTCGCGCAAGGCCCGTATCGCCCGGTGCCGGAAGGCAACCAGCTCGCCGGCGGGGGCCGCTAAACGCCGGTAAACATGCAACGCCGCGCAGCGGATGATCCGGTGCGCGGCGTCGCGATACCGCCTACTCGATTAGTCAGTTAGTTGCAGGAGTCTGTGATGAACGATCAACTTCCTTCGCCGCTCGATCATTGGGACGACACCACGCCCGTCTGGACGCCGTTCCGTTCCGCACCGCGATCGCACTGACCGGTGCGTTGCCCCGTCGACGGGATCGTCCGGCCATCAACGGCGCGGCACCCCGTCGCGCCACTCGCTCCAGTGCGTGACGATGTCCTGCACCAGCGGGTTGCCCGCGCGGTACAGGTTTTCGGTTGCCGGGGCGAAGCCGCCCTGGTCCGCGTAGTTCAGCAGGTTGTCGGCACTCGTCTGCCCCGCATACGGCCGGTCGAAATCGGAACCCGTGCGCAACACCGCCACGCGCGACAGGTCGACGCGCTTCACGCTTGCCGCGCGCTTGAGCGCTTCGAACGTCGCGTTGTCTTCCTGCGCGGTCATGCAGTAGGTGCCCTTGCCGTCGGTCAGGATCTTGGTCCACTGACGCGCACGCTCGCCGATCAGCGTGCCCGAGAACCACGTGTTGCCCGACGACGTGTCGCACTGGATCACCGTCGGCGGCCGGTTCGCCGGTGCATACGTGAACTTCGCGCGTGCCGCCTGTGCCTGCGCGCTGTCGGCGAGCACGACGTTGCGCGACAGCGCATACGCGGCATCGGTCAGCTTCGGGTTGAGCTGGAACACTTCGGTGCGGTAATCGAGCGGCGGCTTGTCGCTCGGACTCTTCGTATTGATGCCGAGATAGCCCGTGTTCCAGCCGGCCGGAATCTCGCGTGCATCGAGTTCCCACTGCAAGCTGAAATCGACCAGGTATTTCGACCACGCGGCCGAACCGACCGTGCCTTGCGCGGGGTCGACGCCCGCGATGCCGGAAACCAGGAAGTACGTGTAACGCAGATCGAAGCGCTGCGAGAACGTGAGCGCCATGATCGACGCGGTGGCGTTCGCGTAGCCCATGCCGGTCGTCACGACGCACACGTCCTGCTTGTTGCAGTGAACGGCCGGGTAGTCGGGCGACAGTCCGGGTACGGCGATGTCGCGCCACGGCCCGATCCGGTCGAGCCATGCCTGGCCCTCCGGACCGAACATCGTGATGATCATCACCTTGACCGGGCGGCCCTGTGCACCGCTCTCTGCGAATGCGGCGTTGCCCGCATCGTTGCCTTGGTTGCCCTGGTTGTCCTGCGCGATCGACGGCGCGGTCGCACAGGCCGCAAGCGAGAATGCAGCGGCGGAAAGAATGGAGCGAGTCAGCATCGGCGTTCCTTGTTTCAATGATGTTGGGTGAGAACGGCTCTCGGAGACTGCGCGAGGGAGTATAGAACGCGCTTGCGCGACGCGGAACCCGACTACGAAACGGCCCGTGGCAATTGCCGACGTGATGTGCATGGATTGTGTCGCATATCGGTCAGTGCGACAAAAAATCAGGAATGCTATCCGGTTGGCATGCACATCGATGAGACGTCACTCCCCGAAGTTCACTGCCGCAAACCGCTATATGCGCACGATTCCCGCCACGCCATACCCGAGCACGACGAGCGCAGCAACCACATGGCTCGCCGCAAGCCATCGCGGCGACTTTACGATACGCCCGGTCATGCTGCCGCCGGAGGCGAACACGAGTTGCCCGACGAGGCTGCCGGCAAACAGGCATGCGGCACCGGCGAGCCAGTGCCGATGCGCACCGGCGGCAGCGGTGGCGTAGCCGTAGAACAGCAGGATGGTCAGCGGATTCGCGAGCGTGACGAAGAACATCGACGTGAACGGGCGCGTGCCCGGCGGCGGCGCAGCGCCGTCCAGCGTGCGGCGCCGATCCCTCAGCGCCTGCCACATCATGCGTGCGCCCATTGCGAGCAGCACGCATGCGCCGACGAAGCGAAACAGCGACAGGTGCGACGCGAGCGTGCCCGCGAGCATCGCGCCGATCGTGAATGCGAGAACGGCATAGCAGCCGTCCGCCGACGCAACGCCCACCGCCGCGCGCACGCCGCTCGCGGTGCCGGCGCGCATGCCGTAATGCGCGATCATCAGCGCGACGGGCCCGACCGACAGCGCGATCATCAGCCCGAACAGGAAATCGCTCATCGGTTCGTCGATGCCGTCGAGAGAAGGCATCGATTCTACCGGCCGTCGGCGAACCGCCCTGACTAAAGACGCGTCAGGCGACGTCGACGCGCGACGGCCCGTCCACCATCTCGCCGATCACGGCCGCGCGGTCAAAACCGTCGGCGCGGAAGCAGGCGAGCACGTCGTCGACCGCTTCCGGCGCGCACGCGACCAGCAGGCCGCCGGACGTCTGCGGATCGGTCAGCAGTGCCTGCGCGACCGGCGGCAGCCCGTCGGCAAGCCGCACGTCGCTGCCGTACGCCGCCCAGTTACGGCCCGATGCGCCGGTCAACACGCCGTCGGCGACGAAGGCCTCGACGCCCGCCAGCCACGGCAGCGACGCGTAGTGCACGCGCGCGGTGAGGTTCGCGCCACGTGCGAGCTCGAGCGTGTGGCCGAGCAGCCCGAAGCCCGTGACGTCGGTCAGCGCATGCACGCCCGGCAGCGCGGCGAGCTCCGCGCCGGGACGGTTCAGCTTGGTGGTCGTCGCGACCATCTGCGCATAGCCGGCAGCGTCGAGCTGGTTCTTCTTCAGCGCGGCCGACAGCACGCCGACGCCGAGCGGCTTGCCGAGCACGAGCACGTCGCCCGCACGCGCGGCCGCGTTGCGCTTCACGCGCGACGGATGCACGACGCCGATCGCCGCAAGCCCGTAGATCGGTTCGACCGAATCGATCGAGTGGCCGCCCGCGACCGGAATGCCGGCCTCCGCGCACACCGATTCGCCGCCGCGCAGCACGGCGGCGATCGTCTCATGCGGCAGCACGTTGATCGGCATGCCGACCAGCGCGAGCGCGAGAATCGGCTTGCCGCCCATCGCGTAGACGTCCGACAGTGCGTTGGTCGCCGCGATGCGGCCGAAATCGAACGGATCGTCGACGATCGGCATGAAGAAGTCGGTCGTCGCGACGATGGCCTGCTCGTCGTTCAGCCGGTAGACGGCCGCGTCGTCGGACGTCTCCGTGCCGACCAGCAGATCGGGGAACAGCGCCGGCGGAGTCGCCCGCTTCAGCAGTTCGGACAGCACGCCCGGCGCGATCTTGCAGCCGCAGCCGCCCCCGTGCGACAGGCTTGTGAGGCGCGGAACGGCGGGCGGAGTGAGGGTGGCTTCGGTCATCGTCGGCATCCGGTGAATAACAACGTTCCATTATCGGCAATTCCGCGCGAATGTGCCCGATACCCACATAATCGACCGTTCGCCCCGCTACGTTGCGCGTCCGCGCCCTCTTTCATGGATCACTTGTTCATCGGCCTCGTGCTGTGCTCCGCCCTGCTGCACGCGATCTGGAACGCGTTCCTGCATGTCAGCGAGGACCGGCTCGTCCAGCTCGGCACGATGTCGCTGCCGTATCTCGCGTTCGGCATCGCCGGCGTCGTGCTGCTGCCCGCGCCGGCGCGCGCCGCGTGGCCGTATGTCGCGGCGTCCGCGGCGCTCGAGGTCGCGTACTGCTTCACGCTCGTGCGCGCCTACCGCAGCGGCGAATTCGGCCAGATCTACCCGATCGCGCGCGGGATGTCGCCGCTGCTCGTGTCGGTGCTCGCGTTCGCGGTGCTGCACGAACGGCCGACGCCGTTCGGCTTCGCCGGCATCGCGCTCGTGTCGTTCGGGATCATGTCGCTGGCGCTGCGGCGCGGCTTCCGGTTCTCAGGGGAAGGCGTGCCGTATGCGCTGCTCACCGGCGTGTTCATCGCGTCGTATTCGATTTGCGACGGGATCGGCTCGCGCGTATCGGGCAGCGCGCTCGGCTACATCGCGTGGGTGTATTTGCTGTGGAGCGTGCCGCAGCTCGTGCTCGTCTGCGCGGTGCGCGGCGGCCCGCGCGCGGTGCTCGGCTCGCGCACCGCGCTCACGCAGGGCGCGATTGCCGGCACGATCTCGCTCGCCGCCTACGGGATCGTGATCCTCGCGTATCGGCATCTGCCGGTCGCGACCGTGTCGGCGCTGCGCGAAACGAGCTCGATCTTCGCGGTCGCGATCTCGTCCTCCGGCACGCACGCATAACCGAGCAGCAGACCCGACGCCGCACGCTCGCGCTCCGCGTAATAGCCGGACAGCGGCCGCACGACGATGTTGCGCTCGAGCGCGGCCTGCGCGACCGCGCGATCGTCAACGCCGTCCGGCAACCGCGTGACGAGATGCAGCCCCGCATCGCTGCCGAGCGCGTGCAGCGTGTTGCCGTAGCGGCGCGCGACCGCATCGAGCAGCACCTCGCGTCGCTGCCCGTACAGCGTGCGCATCTTGCGGATATGGGACACGAAGTGCCCTTCCGCGATGAACTCGGCCAGCACGGCCTGCTGCAGCAACTGCCCCTCTCGGTACAACTCGGCGCTCGCGGTCGCGAAGCTCTCCGCGAGCGGCTCCGGCGCGACGAGATAGCCGACCCGCAGCCCCGGAAACAGCGTCTTGCCGAAACTGCCGACGTAGATCACCTGCCCGGCCGTGTCGAGCCCCTGCAGCGACGCGAGCGGCCGGCTGCCATAGCGGAACTCGCTGTCGTAATCGTCCTCGATGATCCAGCAGCCGTGCTGGCGCGCGTATTCGAGCAGCATCCTGCGCCGCGCGAGGCTCATCACCATCCCGAGCGGATACTGGTGCGACGGCGTGACGAGCATCAGCTTCGGCGGCTCGGCGAGATCGGCTGCGGACGGCGCGATCCCTTCCTCGTCGACCGGAATCGGCCGCGTGGTGAGCCCCGACACGTTCAGCACGCTGCGCACGCCCCAGTAGCACGGATCCTCGGTCCAGATCGCGTCGCCCGGATCGGTCAGCAGCCGCACCGCGAGGTCGATCGACTGGTGGATGCCGGTGGTGATCACGATCTGCTCGGGCGTGCAGCGCACCGAACGCGACGTGCGCAGGTAATCGGCCAGCGCCTCGCGCAGCAGCGCGAGCCCGCCGCCCGGCGCGTAGGTCAGCAGGTCCGGACGCAGGCGCCGCCAGTACTTGTTGTGCAGCCGCGTCCACACGCGCGCCGGAAATCGCGACACATCGGGCACGCCCGGCATGAACGCGCCGCCCTGGCGCTTCGACACACCCGCGCCATCGACGAGCCGCGTGCCGCGCGCGGACAGCCGCCGCGCGGACGGCACCACCACCGCCGGGCCGGCGGCCGGATCGGGCGCCGCACCGACGATCTCGTCTGGCGCGCTGTCGGCGACGAACGTGCCGCGGCCGGTCGCCGAGTTCACATAGCCTTCGAGCGAAAGCTGTTCGTAAACCTGCGTGACCGTGTTGCGGGCGATCCCGAGCTCGGCCGCGAGCAGCCGCGACGACGGCACGCGTGTGCCGGCCGGCAGTTCGCGCGACAGGATCGCCTGCTGCAGCAGCCGGTGCAACTGCCGGTAGATCGGCTGTTCGCCGCCGCGCACGAGACGCTGCGCCAGCCAGTCCGACAACACGCTTGCGCGCATGATTGGCTCCTGAATATTTATTGAAATGGCTCTGATTGTCAGAGCCAAATGTGATTATAGTCGCCTCCATGGGCTGCCAACGCGGCCGATTTTTATCCCACCGGACAGAACATCAAGGAGATGACCGTGAAGAATGCCGACCTGCAGGCCCGCAAGAACGCCGCCACCCCGCGCGGCGTCGGCGTGATGTGCGATTTCTACGCAGCCCGCGCCGAGAACGCGGAGCTGTGGGATGTCGAAGGCCGCCGCTTCATCGATTTCGCCGCCGGCATCGCGGTGCTGAACACGGGCCACCGCCATCCGAAGATCGTCAAGGCGATCGCGGACCAGCTGAACAGCTTCACGCACACCGCTTACCAGATCGTCCCGTACGCGTCGTACGTCGAGCTGGCGGAAAAGATCAACGAACGTGCGCCGGGCGACTTCCCGAAGAAGACGGCGCTCTTCACGACCGGCGCCGAAGCCGTCGAAAACGCGATCAAGATCGCGCGCGCGG
The DNA here is from genome assembly GCF_021483755.1 of Burkholderia sp. WTPI3. NCBI lineage: Bacteria > Pseudomonadati > Pseudomonadota > Betaproteobacteria > Burkholderiales > Burkholderiaceae > Burkholderia > Burkholderia sp. WTPI3. The sequence continues at coordinate 73,840 of NZ_JAGIXF010000010.1, forward strand.
CAACCGGCCGTCCGGGCGTCATCGCGTTCTCGGGCGGCTTCCACGGCCGCACGATGATGGGCATGGCGCTGACCGGCAAGGTCGCCCCGTACAAGCTGAACTTCGGCCCGTTCCCGGGCGACGTGTTCCACGCGCCGTACCCGAACGCCGTGCACGGCGTGACGACGGCCGACTCGATCAAGGCGATCGAGATGCTGTTCAAGGCCGACATCGATCCGAAGCGCGTCGCCGCGATCATCTTCGAGCCGGTCCAGGGCGAAGGCGGCTTCAACCCGGCGCCGGCGGAATTCGTGCGCGCGCTGCGCAAGATCTGTAACGAGCACGGCATCCTGCTGATCGCCGACGAAGTGCAGACGGGCTTCGCACGTACCGGCAAGCTGTTCGCGATGCAGCACTACGACGTGCTGGCCGACCTGATCACGATGGCGAAGAGCCTCGCGGGCGGCATGCCGCTGTCGGGCGTCGTCGGCCGTGCGGACGTGATGGATGCGGCAGCGCCCGGCGGCCTCGGCGGCACGTACGCGGGCAACCCGCTGGCCGTCGCATCGGCGCACGCGGTGCTCGAGATCATCGACGAAGAGAAGCTGTGCGAACGCGCGACGCAACTGGGCGACGTGCTGAAGGCGAAGCTGAACGCGCTGCAGGCCGACGTGCCGCAGATCGCCGACGTCCGCGGTCCGGGCGCGATGATCGCCGTCGAATTCATGAAGCCGGGCACGGGCGAGCCGGACGCCGACTTCACGAAGCGCGTGCAGGCGCGTGCGCTCGAGCGCGGGCTGCTGCTGCTCGTGTGCGGCGTGTACTCGAACGTCGTGCGCTTCCTGTTCCCGCTGACGATTCCCGAGGCCGTGTTCGACGAAGCGCTCGTGATCCTCGAGGAAGTGCTGAAGGAAACGGTCGGCGTCCCGGCCTGAGGTCCCGTCAACTGAAAGCGCCGCTGCCGTCGTGACGACGGCAGCGGCCGTTTCACATCTTCATAGCAGGCGATTCATATGAGCACTGTTCAGGAAACCCTGGCACTGAAAGATCCGACGCTGTTCCGCCAGCAGGCATACGTCAACGGCGAATGGCAAGGCGCGGCGAACGGCGAGTCGTTCGAAGTCCGCAACCCGGCCACCGGCGGCCTGCTCGGCACGGTGCCGGCAATGGGCGCAGCCGAGACGCGTCACGCGATCGAAGCCGCGAACGCCGCATGGCCTGCGTGGCGCAAGAAGACCGCGAAGGAGCGCGCGGTCATCCTGCGCAAGTGGCACGACCTGATGATGGAGAACGCCGACGACCTCGCGCTGATCCTGACAACCGAGCAAGGCAAGTCGCTGGCCGAAGCAAAGGGCGAGATCGGCTACGCGGCCTCGTTCCTCGAGTGGTTCGCGGAAGAAGGCAAGCGCGTGTACGGCGACACGATCCCGACGCCGGCGAGCGACAAGCGCATCGTCGTCACGAAGGAAGCGATCGGCGTGTGCGCGGCGATCACGCCGTGGAACTTCCCGGCGGCGATGATCACCCGCAAGGTCGGCCCGGCGCTCGCGGCAGGCTGCCCGATCGTCGTGAAGCCGGCGGAAGCGACGCCGTTCTCCGCGCTCGCGATGGCCGTGCTGGCCGAGCGCGCGGGCGTGCCGGCCGGCGTGTTCAGCGTCGTCACGGGCGACCCGAAGGCGATCGGCGGCGAACTGACGTCGAACCCGATCGTGCGCAAGCTGTCGTTCACCGGCTCGACGCCGATCGGCCGCCTGCTGATGTCGCAATGCGCGGCGACGGTCAAGAAGGTGTCGCTGGAACTCGGCGGCAACGCGCCGTTCATCGTGTTCGACGACGCCGATCTCGATGCGGCCGTGCAGGGCGCGATCGCGTCGAAGTACCGCAACAGCGGGCAGACGTGCGTGTGCACGAACCGCTTCTACGTGCACGAAGCCGTGTACGACCAGTTCGCGCAGAAGCTCGCGGCGGCGGTCGGCCAGCTGAAGGTTGGCCGCGGCACGGAGCCGGGCGTCACGCAAGGCCCGCTGATCAACGAAGCGGCCGTGCTGAAGGTGGAAGCGCATATCGAGGACGCGCTCGCGAAGGGCGCGACCGTCGTGACGGGCGGCAAGCGCCACGCGCTCGGCCACGGCTTCTTCGAGCCGACCGTGCTGACGGGCGTGACGCCGGCGATGAAGGTCGCGAAGGAAGAGACGTTCGGGCCGCTCGCGCCGCTGTTCAAGTTCGGCAGCGACGACGAAGTGATCCGCCTCGCGAACGACACCGAGTTCGGTCTGGCTGCGTATTTCTACAGCCGCGACATCGGTCGCGTGTGGAAGGTTGCCGAAGCGCTCGAATACGGGATGGTCGGCGTGAACACCGGCCTGATCTCGAACGAAGTCGCGCCGTTCGGTGGCGTCAAGCAATCGGGCCTCGGCCGCGAAGGCTCGCACTACGGCATCGACGACTACGTCGTGATCAAGTACCTCTGCCTGGCCGTCTGACGGTTCGGGGCCTGTCGCATCCGTGGCAGGCCCTGACCGCCCGGCCGGAACCGGGCGGTCACGACGCGGGCCGGTGTCCCTCTCCGCCGTGCCCGCGTCATCTTCCTGCTCCGATCAACGAAACACGTTCACCGCATCCACCAACCGCGTCGCCTGCTGCTTCAGGCTCTCCGACGCCGCCGCACTCTGCTCGACCAGCGCCGCGTTCTGCTGCGTGATGTTGTCCAGATGCACGACCGCCTGATCGACCTGCGCAACCCCCGTGCTCTGCTCGGCGGTCGACGAGCTGATCTCCGCGATCAGGTCCGACACGCGCTTCACCTGCGTGACGATGTCCTCCATCGTCTTGCCCGCTCCATCGACGATCCGTGCACCCGACTCGACCCGTTCGACGCTCGCGCCGATCAGCGTCTTGATCTCCTTCGCCGCATTCGCGCTGCGCTGCGCGAGCGCCCGCACTTCGCCCGCGACCACCGCGAAGCCGCGTCCCTGATCGCCCGCGCGCGCCGCTTCGACCGCCGCGTTCAGCGCGAGGATGTTGGTCTGGAATGCGATCCCGTCGATCACGCCGATGATGTCGGCGATCTTGCGCGAGCTGCCGGTGATGTCGTTCATCGTCGTGACGACTTCGCTCACCGCCTGCCCGCCCCGCTCGGCCGCTTCGCTCGCGGACACCGACAACTGGTTCGCCTGCTGCGCCGTCTCCGCATTGCTCGACACCGTGGCCGTCATCTCGGCCATCGACGCGGCGGTTTGCTGCACGCTGGTCGATGCCTGTTCGGTGCGTGCGCTCAGGTCGTTGTTGCCCTGCGCGATCTCGTTGCTCGCACGCTGCACGTTGAGCACTTGTTCGCTGACGTCGTCGACGAGCCAGCGGAACATCAGCCCGAGCTGGTTGATCGTGCGCAGCGTCATGCCGATTTCGTCGACGCGATTCATCGCGACGCCGCTACGGCTTTCACCGGTCGCGACACGCAATGCCTGATCGCGCAACTGCATCAGCGGACGCGCGATCTGCGCGTCGAGCCATAGCCCGGCGGCAATCGACGCCCCGGCCGTCGCGGCGGCAAATGCCGCGAACCCGGCACCGGCCAGCCCGCATGCCCACCCCGCGCCGACGACGGCCGGCGCCAGCACGCACAGCGTCGAATGCAGCCGCGCACGCACCGACATCGTCTGGAACAGCGACGCGACGCGCATCAGCCCGCCTCGAACAATCAGACCCTTGTGGAAACGGCGGTTGCCGGCCTTGCCTTCGCGGAACGCGCGGTACAGCTCGTCGGCCGCCGCGATCTCGTCGCGCGATGCCTTCGTGCGCACTGACATGTAGCCGGTCGGCTGCCCGTTGCGCATCACCGGCACCGTATTCGAACGCACCCAGTAGTGGTCGCCGTTCTTGCGGCGGTTCTTCACGAGCGCGGTCCACGGCTCGCCGTTCCTCAGCGTCGCCCACATGTCGGCGAACGCCTCCTTCGGCATGTCCGGGTGACGCACGACGTTGTGCGGCTGACCTTCGATCTCCTCGGGGGAAAATCCGCTGACCTGAATGAATGCGGCGTTCGCGTACTTGATGTAACTGTCAGCATCGGTAGTCGACATCAGCGTCGCATCATCCGGAAAATCGAATTCGCGTTGCGTGACAGGCTGGTTATTGCGCATGGTGTGGAGTCCCGGGTTGCGGATTTTGCGTCCGCCTGTGGATGAATTCGAGACCGTACGCATCGCGGACAGCCCGCATGCGTTCGATCAGACTCCTGCGCTTTCGGCAAATCTGGCGAAAACATTATGCCAACCACGGGTAAATATGCATTAATCGTTCATCGCCTTGATTTAGCCGAATACTTTGTTTATACGTAAATCAAAAACTCCGCTTTATCAAATAGTTGCGCGCCAATCGTCTGATCATTCAGGACAATTCCTTCGACCGGATTGGCGCATAAATCCGGTTTGATGCATTCGAATCCGATCAAACCGGAAAGAGATTTCGCCGCCTCGTCGCGACGGGATACGCAAGCACGCGCGGCGATTACCGAAACACGTTCACCGCATCCACGAGCCGCGTCGCCTGCTGCTTCAGGCTCTCCGACGCCGCCGCACTCTGCTCGACCAGCGCCGCGTTCTGCTGCGTGATGTTGTCCAGGTGCACGACCGCCTGATCGACCTGCGCAACCCCCGTGCTCTGCTCGGCGGTCGACGAGCTGATCTCCGCGATCAGGTCCGACACGCGCTTCACCTGCGTGACGATGTCCTCCATCGTCCTGCCCGCGTCGTCGACCCGCCGCGCGCCTGATTCGACCCGCTCGACGCTCGCGCCGATCAGCGTCTTGATCTCCTTCGCCGCATTCGCGCTACGCTGCGCGAGCGCCCGCACCTCGCCCGCGACCACCGCGAAACCGCGCCCCTGCTCACCCGCACGCGCGGCTTCGACCGCCGCGTTCAACGCGAGGATGTTGGTCTGGAACGCGATCCCGTCGATCACGCCGATGATGTCGGCGATCTTGCGCGAGCTGTCGGTGATGTCGCTCATCGTCGCGACGACTTCGCTCACCGCCTGCCCGCCCCGCTCGGCCGCTTCGCTCGCGGACACCGACAACTGGTTCGCCTGCAACGCCGTCTCCGCATTGCTCGACACCGTGGCCGTCATCTCGGCCATCGACGCGGCCGTCTGCTGCACGCTGGACGCGGCCTGCTCGGTACGCGCGCTCAAATCGTTGTTGCCCTGCGCGATCTCGTTGCTCGCGCGCTGCACGTTGTGCACCTGTTCGCTGACGTCGTCGACGAGCCAGCGGAACATCAGCCCGAGCTGGTTGATCGTACGCAGCGTCATGCCGATTTCGTCGACGCGGTTCATCCGCACGCCGCGGCGGCTTTCGCCGGTCGCGACGTTCAGCGCCTGGTCGTGCAGCAGCTTCAGCGGACGCACGATCTGCGCGTCGAGCCACAGCCCGGCCGCAACCGACACCCCGCCCGTCGCGGCGGCAAACGCCGCGAGCCCTGCACCGGCCAGCCCGCATGCCCACCCCGCGCCGACGATGGCCGGCGCCAGCATGCACAGAGCCGAATGCACGCGCGCGCGCACCGACATCGTCTGCGGCAGCGACGCGATGCGCAGCAGCCCGGTGCGGACGATCAGTCCTTTGTGGAACTTGCGTTGCCCGGCCTTGCCGTCGCGAAACGCACGGTACAACGCGCCGGCGGCCTCGATCTCGTCGCGCGGCGCCTTGGTACGCACCGACATGTAGCCATGCGGCGCGCCGTTGCGCATCACCGGCACCGCGTTCGCGCGCACCCAGTAATGGTCGCCGTTCTTGCGGCGGTTCTTCACGAGCGCGGTCCACGGCTCGCCGTTCTTCAGCGTCGCCCACATGTCGGCGAACGCCTCTTGCGGCATGTCCGGGTGACGCACGACGTTGTGCGGCTGGCCGACGAGCTCATCGTTCGAGAAGCCGCTCACATGGGCGAACGTCGTGTTCGCGTACGTGATGTAGCTGTCGGCATCGGTGGTCGACATCAACGTGACGTCGTCGGGAAATTCGAATTCTTGTTGGGTGACAGGCTGGTTGTTGCGCATGCAGGGCTCCGAAAGGCGGATCGGAAGACAGGATCCGCGCGGCGCGAAAATCACGCTCAGTAGCCGAAAAACGGTTTATCGCTTTACGACGGTCTCGTTCTTGCTGTCGGCAATTTCAGCTAAAACCTTACCCCTCGAATACAAAAAACACCGAATTCGCTTATCAAAATGACTTGGATCAAATAATCTCGCGATAATCGATGCCCGCACTGTTCCACCGCGGCTCGATGCGTTATGGGAGAACGCCGGGCGGCAAGCCAATGCCGGCAACGGCGACGCTCAGCGAAACGATTCGCCCCCTTTCGCCCAATTCAACCGCCATTCGAAAAATTCGATGAAAAAGATCCGGCACGAACTGAATCGGCCACGCAGGCATACGCCATGCCGCTCGCAACGCGCCACCGGCCAGGCGACCGGATGACGCGCCGCACCGCTACCGAACGCGACGCGCTGTCGGGCCGCCTGCTCGCGCGCGACGAACTGCCGCTGGTGTGGAGCATCGACCGACGCGAGATCATCCACCATCTGTACGCGCTGCGCGACGGCGAGCTGCATCTGGTCCCGGACTTCTACGACGTGCAGGGCTGGCCCGACGGCGAAGCCGAACACTACACGCCGATCCTGCTCGACTGTCACGATCGCGGCGGCTGGTGCCTCGGGATGTTCGACGGCACGCGGCTCGTCGCGGCGGTCATCGTCGACGCCGATCCGCTCGGCGCGCAGCGCGACATGCTGCAACTGAAGTTCCTGCACGTGAGCCACGACTGGCGCGGCTGCGGGCTCGGCGCACGGCTCTATCGCGCGGCCCGCACGCAGGCGCGCGCGATGGGCGCGAAACGTCTGTACGTCTCCGCCACGCCGTCGCAGCACACGATCGACTTCTACCTGCGGCTCGGCTTCACCGTCAGCGCGTCGCCCGACCCGGTGCTGCATGCGCTCGAGCCGGAAGACATCCATATGGAAGCACCGACCGCCTGACGCGAACGTGCGAGCGCGACCGCGAGCCGCGCATAGCACTTCCGCTCGACCCACGCCGCCAACACGGAGAACGACCATGCAGAACGCGCCGCCGCAGCCGGTCCCGCCGAAAATCCTCGTCAGCATGTGCGTGCTCGGTCACCCGGTCCGCTACAACGGCTCGGCCAGGACCGCCGCTCACGCGGCGCTCGAACGGTGGCAGCGCGAAGGGCGCCTGGTGCCGGTCTGCCCGGAACTGGCAGGCGGATTCAGCGTGCCGCGCCCGCCCGCCGAGATCGCGGGCGGGGCATCCGGGCAACGCGTGCTGTCGGGTGCCGCGCGCATCGTCGACGTGCATGGCACGGACGTCACGGCAGCGTTCGTCGACGGCGCGCAAACCGCGCTGGCGCTCGCTCGCGCACACGACTGCCATTTCGCGATCCTCGCGGACGGCAGTCCGTCGTGCGGAAGCCGCTTCATTCATGACGGAAGTTTCACGGGCCGGCGGCATGCCGGTGCCGGCGTCACGGCGGCGTTGCTGCGCGAGCATGGCGTCGAGGTGTTCGCGGACACCGAGATCGACGCGCTCGTCGCCCGCCTTGCGCAACACACGGAGGGCTGAATGACGAAGTGGCCGTCACGACGATCTCGTGACGGCCACTTCGTTGGCGTTGAAGCAGCGGCGAAGCGGCGCGGATCCTGATCCTGCCGCTTCTTCCGGGTGACGCGCTCAGACGCGTTCGATCGCGATCGCGATGCCCTGGCCGACGCCGATGCACATCGTGCACAGCGCGAAACGGCCGTGGGTGCGATGCAGCTGGTACATCGCGGTCGTCACGAGACGCGCGCCCGATGCGCCGAGCGGATGGCCGAGTGCGATCGCGCCGCCGTTCGGGTTCACGCGAGGATCGTCGTCGGCAACGCCGAGCATGCGCAGCACCGCGAGACCCTGCGACGCGAACGCTTCGTTCAGCTCGATCACGTCGAACTGGTCGATCGTCATTCCGAGTCGCGCGAGCAGCTTCTGCGTGGCGGGCGCCGGGCCGATGCCCATCACGCGCGGCGCGACGCCGGCCGTCGCGATGCCGAGCACGCGGGCGCGCGGCGTCAGGCCGAAACGCTTCGCGGTGGCTTCGTTCGCGAGCAGCAGCGCGGCGGCGCCGTCGTTGACGCCCGACGCATTGCCCGCCGTCACCGAGCCGTCCGGGCGCACGACGCCCTTCAGCTTCGCGAGCGTCTCCAGCGACGTTTCGCGCGGATGCTCGTCACGCGAAAAGACGACGGGATCGCCTTTCTTCTGCGGAATCGTGACCGACACGATTTCCTCGGCAAGCGTGCCGTCCTGCTGCGCACGTGCGGCCTTCTGCTGGCTGCGCAGTGCGAACAGGTCCTGGTCGGCGCGGCTGATGTTGTAGTCGACCGCGACGTTCTCGGCCGTTTCGGGCATCGAATCGACGCCATGCAGCTTTTTCATCAGCGGATTGACGAAGCGCCAGCCGATCGTCGTGTCGTGGATGTCGGCCTGGCGCGCGAATGCGCTGGCAGCCTTGCCCATCACGAACGGCGCGCGCGTCATGCTTTCGACGCCACCGGCCACCATCAGCGCGGCCTCGCCCGACTTGATCGCGCGCGCGGCCACGCCGACCGCGTCCATCCCGGAACCGCACAGGCGGTTGATCGTCGAACCCGGCACACCCTCCGGCAGGCCCGCGAGCAGCGCGGACATGCGCGCGACGTTGCGGTTGTCCTCGCCGGCCTGGTTCGCGCAACCGTAGATCACGTCGTCGATCGCGGTCCAGTCGACGTCGCGGTTGCGCTCGACGAGCGCCTTGAGCGGCACCGCGCCGAGGTCGTCGGCACGCACGCCGGACAGCGCACCGCCGTAACGGCCGATCGGCGTACGAATCGCATCACACAGAAAAGCTTCAGTCATCAGTGTCTCCGGTCTCATGCAAGGCTGGGAAGTGAATGAAACGCGCCCCTTGCATTGCCCGCCGGGATGCGCTTAAATGTTCTATATACGAACATAAGATCGTGTATCGAACGTTCAACGCATCATAGGGAGTGCGGGGACGACCTGTCAAGCGCCTGGTCCGCCGTGCGGTTGGCGTGTCAGGCCCCATGCGCTATCTTCTCGGCTGCACGACAATTCGACCGTTCATGACAACCGAAGACATCCAGAAACCCGGCGACTCCTATGTGCAGTCGTTCGCGCGCGGCCTCGCGGTGATCCGCGCGTTCGACGCCCGGCGCCCGGAGCAGACGCTCACCGAAGTCGCGTCGGCCACCGGACTCACGCGCGCGGGCGCGCGCCGGATCCTGCTCACGCTGCAGACGCTCGGCTACGTCGAGGCCGACGGCCGGCTGTTCCGGCTCACGCCGAAGATCCTCGAGCTCGGCTTTGCGTATCTCACGTCGATGCCCTTCTGGAATCTCGCCGATCCGGTGATGGAGCAACTGTCCGCGCAGATCCACGAAAGCTGCTCGGCGGCCGTGCTCGACCGCACCGAAATCGTCTACGTGCTGCGCGTGCCGACCCACAAGATCATGACGATCAACCTGTCGATCGGCAGCCGCCTGCCCGCGTACTGCACGTCGATGGGCCGCGTGCTGCTGTCCGCGCTCGACGATGCGGCGCTCGACGAGACGCTCGCGCAAAGCGGCATCCGCGCCCACACGCAGCGCACGATCACGGATCTCGGCGAACTGAAGGCGACGATCGCGCAGGTGCGCCAGCAGGGCTGGGCCGTGGTCGACCAGGAACTCGAAGTGGGACTGATGTCGATTTCCGCGCCGATCCGCAACCGGCGCGGGCAGGTGATCGCCGCGATGAACATCAGCGGCAACGCGCAGCGGCACACTGCGAAACAGATGGTGAAGGAATTTCTCGGGCCGCTGCAGCAGGCCGCGCAGACGGTGTCGGATCTGGTGGCACGACGCGGCTGAGCGGCAGGCTCGCATGCCGGCTCGGCGATACGGCATCTCGCGGACAAAAAAAGACGGGCGGCATGCGCCGCCCGTTCAACTCTCTGACTCTGCTGCAACTCCTTCTCACGGAACACGGAGCATGCTCCGCACCGCCCAATTTAGTGACGCGGCGCAAGGCGGTCAATTTGACGAGAACGAAATTGCCCGGCACCTTTCGGACGCCGGGGTGCCTCAGCGCCCCGCCGCTCACGCGCCGAGCAACATCCCCTTGCGCACCGGCACCGTGCCCGTCACGCGGCCGAGCGGCGCGCCGGCCGTCACGAAGCGGATCGCGCGACGCATGTAGAACACGCCGTCGGTGCTGCTCGACACGGTCGTGATCGCATCGGTCAGCGGATCGACGATGTCGAACAGCGGATCGCCGGCGCGGATCGTCGCGCCGATCGCCGCGCGATGCACGAGAATCCCGCTCACCGGCGCGTAGAACTGCTCGCTGCCGGCGAGCGGCGTGGCCGGCGCGAGAAGCGGCGGCAGCGGCGTGCGCTCGCCGCGCACGGCGCCGCACCACACCAGATAGGCGACGAGCGCATCGGCGTCGCGCTCCGCGTATTCGTACGTCACGTCGCGCTGGCCGCGGCATTCGACCGTCACGGCCACCGTGCCCGCCGCCATCGGCGTATGCGCCGGCAAATGCTGCCGCAACTGCGACCACAGCAGGTGATGCGCATCGTCGAACGCGTGGCCGCCCGAATCCTCGGCGAGCAACGACACCTCGGCACCGAGATAGCGCGCAAGCGGCTCGACCTGCGGCCACGCGGTGTCGCTCGTGTACACATGCATCGCCGCTTCGAGCGAACAATGCAGGTCGATCACGACATCGGCATCGTGCGACAGCTTCAGCAGCGCGAGCTGCAACGCGTCGAATTCGGTGCGCGGCGCGATGTCGTCGAGCGCCGCGCCGACGCAATCGCGCACGATCGCGCGATTGCGCGCCGGGTCCGCGCCGAGCCGCTCGCGTGCCCGTGCGGCGATCTCCGCGAGCGGCAGGAAGCCGCGATTGAAGTTGCGCCCGCTCGCGAGATCGAAGCGGCCGATGAATTGCCCGAGCAGATGATGATTGAGGCCGACCGGGTTCGCGACCGGCACGAGCACGATTCCGGCCGCGAGCCGGCCTTCGGCGTCGAGTTGCGCGAGACGCTGCTTGAGCACGACCGCGGCGAGCATCGCCGGGGTCTCGTCCGCATGCAGCGCGGCCTGCAGGTAGATCTTGCGGCCGGCGTCGGCCGGCCCGAAATGGAAGCTCGTCAGCGTGCGCTGCGTGCCGATCGACGGCGACAGGAGCGGCGTGGTGCGAATCTGCATCGATGATCTCGAATGAGGAAGAACGGGAGAATGGGAGATTGGCGCGGCTCAATCGCCGTACGGGTTGAAATCGAAGTACTTCTTCGCGATCCGGTCGTACGTGCCGTCCTTCAGCATCGACGCGATGGCGCCGTCGATCGACGCCTTGAGCGCCGTGTCCGACTGGCGCATCCCGATCCCGACGCCGCGATCGCCCATGTCGAGCGGCGCGCCGACGAACGCGAAGCCCTTGCCCTTCGGCTGGCGCAGGAATCCGTAGTCGGCTTCCACCGCGCCGAGCAGCGCCGCGTCGAGCCGGCCGTTGACGAGATCGGCAAACACGTCGTCCTGGCTCTTGTACGGCACGATGCCGACGCCGGCCGGCGCCCAGTGCGCGAGCGCCCACGATTCGAACTGCGTGCCCGACTGCACGCCGACGCGCTTGCCGGCGAGCGACGCGGTCGTACTGCCGAGCCCGAGCGCGGGCCGCGCGACGAGGCGCGACTTGAAGCGGAACAGCTTCGACGAGAACAGGATCTGCTTCTCGCGCTTCTCGGTGATCGCCATCGACGACAGGATCGCGTCGATCTTGCGCGCCTGCAGTGCCGGGATCATCCCGGAGAATTCCAGCTCGACCCACTGGCAGCGCAGTTGCGCGCGGCGGCAGATCTCGTTGCCGAGATCGACGTCGAAGCCCTTCAGGCTGCCGTCGGGCGCCTTCGCGTCCATCGGCGGATAGGTAGGATCGATGCCGAAACGCACCACGTGCGCGTCGAGCGCATGCGCGGGCGCGGCCGCGAATCCGATGCACAGGGAAACCAGCGGAAGGAGGAAGCGACGGAAGCGTTGCATGCGTTTCATGGTCGACGGAGGGCAGGAAGAGGAACAAGCGGCACGAGCCGGACTGCCTGCGATCGTAGTGCGTGCACGTCGCCGCCGGAACGCGCGGCTGTCTTATCATGATCACTCTTTCCGATCACCGGCACCGCGCTCGACCATGGCGTTCACGCTGTCCCAGCTTCGCATCTTCCAGGCCGTCGTCGAGCATGGCAGCCTGCGCGCCGCCGCACGCGCGCTCGATCTCGCGCAAAGCGGAGTCACCCAGCAGTTGCAGAGTCTCGAAGCAACGCTCGGCGCAACGCTGTTCACGCGCACCAATCGCGGGATCGTGCCGACTGCCGTCGGCCAGCGGCTGCTCGCCCGTTCGGGCGCGATCCTCGGCGAATGCGAACAGGTCGAGCACGAGATCCGGCAACTGAGCGGCACCTATGAGGGCACGGTCACGCTCGGCCTGGTGGCCGAACCGCTGATCGACGCGTTCGCGCCGGTGCTGACGGCATTCCGCGAGCGCTTCGCGAAGGTCGACGTGCACCTGCGCACCGGCACGTCGCGGATGATGATCGGCTGGCTGCGCGAGAACGCGGTGGATTTCGCGATCGCGCTCGTCGCGAAGCAGACCGACACGACCGATCTCGCGGTCACGCCGCTGCATGCGTCGGCGCCGGTGGTCGTCTGCCGCAGCGGCCATCCTGAGCGGCACGCGCAATCGCTTGCCGAGCTGGCCGATTACGCGTGGGTGTCGACGCGTTCGCCGAACCTGAGCGCCGATCCGGTCGTCAACCGGCTGCTCGCGTACTTCGATGTGCACGGCCAGCCGCCACCGAAGATCATCGCGACCGTCGAAGGGATGTTCGAGACGCTGCAGCTCGTCACGCAGACCGATTGCCTCGCGCTCGAAACCGAAGCCGTCACGCGGCACGGGCCGTTCGCCGGCGCGCTCGCGAAAGTGCCGGTGCGCGAGCAGGCGGAATCGCAGGAGATCTGCCTGCTGCAGCGCGCGGCCGTGCCGTTGACGCCGGCCGCACAGGAACTGGCGACGATGCTTGCGTCATACCTGAGGGCCGTGCGTGGGCGGTAAGCGCGGCGCGCCGCCCGCGGCACGGTCAGTCACGTCGTGTCAGTCCATCGACTCGCGCGCCGTCTCGCGCAGCATCGCCACCGCGATCAGCGACAGCACCACGCACGCCGCCACATAGCCGGCCGGCGCGAGCTTGCTGCCTGTCGTCTTCACGAGCCACGTCGCGATCAGCTGCGCGGTGCCGCCGAAAATCGTCACCGCGAGCGCATACGCGATCGAGATGCCCGTCGCGCGCACGTGGCGCGGCAGCGACTCGCACATCAGCGCCATTTCCGATGCCGACCCGAGCGAATAGAACAGCAGCATCAGCGCGGTCAGCGGCAGGATCACCGACAGCGTCGGATGATGGTTCATCAGCCAGAACGCGGGGAACAGCAGCAGCACCAGCACGCCGCGCCCGACGAAGATCGGCATGCGCCGGCTGCCCAGGCGATCCGACAGCCAGCCGAACATCGGACACGTGACCAGCATCACGCACCCCGACGCAACGCCGACGAACATCGACAGCTTCATCGGCAGGCCGAGCGTATGGATCGCATAGGTCGGCATGTAGAACGTCAGGATGTAGGTCGACACCGTGCCGCCCATCACCGTCAGCATCAGCAGCACGACCGTGCGCGTATGCTGCGAGAACAGCTCGCGCAGCACGCCGCGTTCGATGCCGTGATGGCTGTCGCCGGGCGCATCGTCGGCGAGCCGGCGGCGCAGGTACATGCCGACCGGCGCGATCAGCACGCCCACGAAGAACGGCAGGCGCCAGCCCCAGCCTTCGAGCGCCTCCTTCGTCAGCGTGTTCGACAGCAGCGCCGCGAAGCCCGAGCCCATCAATGCCGCGCCGCCTTGCGTCGCGAGCTGCCAGCTCGCGCGAAACGCGCGGCGCGAGGTACCGCCCTGCTCGATCAGCGTCGACGTCGCCGCGCCAAACTCGCCGCCCTGCGAAAAACCCTGCATCAGCCGCGCGCAGACGACCAGCAGCGGTGCGGCCACGCCGACCTGCGCATAGGTCGGCGCGATCGCGATCAGGCCGGTGCCGAGCGCCATCAGCATGATCGTCAGGTTCAGCGCGGCCTTGCGGCCCTTGCGGTCCGCATAGACGCCGAGCACGACGCTGCCGAGCGGCCGCGTGAAGAAGCCGGCGGCGAACGTCGCGACCGACAGCAGCAGCGACGTGGTCGGATCGCTCGACGGGAAGAACAGCTTGCCGATCAGCACCGCGAAGAACCCGTACACGGTGAAATCGAAGAACTCCAGCCAGTTGCCGATCACGGCCGCCGCGATCGCGCCGCGCCGCGTGACGGCGGGTGCGCCGTGCGTCTCGGTTCCGGCTGCCCCCGTTGACGCGGGGTGCAGCGCGAGATGGTCTTTCTGCATGCTTCGTGCCTCCTCTCGATGCGGCCGGAAGCGCCGGCCGCCCGCCGTCTCCTGCCACGCTCACTGCCCCAGGTAGCGCTCCACGAGACGCGCCCAGAACGCCGCGCCGATCGGCAGGTTGCGGTCGTTGAAGTCGTATTTCGGGTTGTGCACCATGCAGCCGTCCTCGCCTTCGCCGTTGCCGAGCCGCACGAACGAACCCGGCCGCTGCTGCAGCATGAACGCGAAATCCTCGCTGCCCATCAGCAGGTCGGCCTGCTCGACCACGTGCGCATCGCCCACGAGCTCGCGTGCGACCTGCGCGGCGAAATCCGTTTCGGCATCCGTATTGACGACGACCGGATAGCCTTCGATGTACTCGACATTCGCCGTCGCGCCATAGCTCGCGGCCTGCGACTCGGCGAGCTCGACGATGCGGCGCTTGAGCAGCGCGCGCACTTCCGGGCTGAACGAACGCACGCTCAGTTCGAGGCGCGCGCCGTTCGGGATCACGTTGTTCGCGGTGCCCGCATGCATCGAGCCGACCGTGACGACCGCCGGCTGCGACGGGTCGACGTTGCGCGCGACGATCGTCTGCAGCGCCATCACGATGCTCGCCGCGACCACCACCGGGTCGACCGTCAGGTGCGGGCGCGCCGCGTGGCCGCCGACGCCTTCGATCGAGATGATCGCCTTGTCGCCGGCCGACATGAACGGGCCGCGCCGCGTGAGGAACACGCCCGGCGCCGCGCCCGGATGGTTATGCATGCCGTACACGGCATCGCACGGAAAGCGCTCGAACAGGCCGTCGTCGATCATCTTCTTCGCGCCGCTATCGACGCCGTGCTCTTCGGCCGGCTGGAAATACAGGTGCACGGTGCCGGAGAAGTTGCGCGTCTTCGCGAGATGCTGCGCGGCGCCGAGCAGCATCGTAGTATGGCCGTCGTGGCCGCACGCGTGCATCTTGCCGAGCGTGCCGCTCGCGTACGGCAGGCCGGTCGCTTCGAGGATCGGCAGCGCGTCCATGTCCGCGCGGATGCCAATGCTGCGCTTGCCGTCGCCCACGCGCAGCGTGCCGACCACGCCCGTCCTGCCGACCCCGCGCGTCACCTGCCAGCCCCATTGCTCGAGCTTGTCCGCGACGAGCGCGGCCGTTTCGTGCTCCTCGTACGCGAGCTCGGGGTGATGGTGGATGTGGTGGCGAATCTCGCGCAGCCCGTCGGCGGCGGGCATCAGGTCTTCGATTTCGGTGAATCGGACGTCGGTGGTCATCAAGCGGCTCCTGCTGTTTGTCAGCGTATCTGCGCACGCGGGCGATTGCGTGCGGTAAAGCGAGCCACTATATCGAGCCGATACCGGTTCAATAAGATGCTGAATTTTTCACCGCGATAAGCTTTATTAATCAGGGTTAATACTGGCAAGCGCTGCCCGAGCGACGTCGCCCGACAGGCCATTCGCCCCGATTGCCGCCTCGGTCATTGATTTTTGAGACGAACGGTCTATTATTCGCGGATGGACGTTCGAACCGACCCGCCTCGCCGCCGCGGCAGGCCACCCAAACGACACGAGGACCTCGTCGCCACGCGTGACATGCTGTTGCGCACCGGGCTGGAGGTGCTCACCGAAAAGGGCTTTTCGGCCACCGGGCTCGACGAGATCCTCGGCCGCGCCGGCGTGCCGAAGGGCTCGTTCTATCACTACTTCGACAGCAAGGAGGCGTTCGGCCTCGAGTTGATCGACCGCTACGCCGAATTCTTCGCCCGCAAGCTGGACCGCCATTTCAGCCAGCTCGACCGTACGCCGCTGCAGCGCGTGCGCGCGTTCGTCGACGACGCGTGCGAAGGGATGGCCCGCTACGCATACCGCCGCGGCTGCCTGATCGGCAACCTCGGCCAGGAAATGGGCGCGCTGCCCGAGCCTTTCCGCGCGCGGCTGCGTGCCACGTTCGAGGACTGGCAGCGCCGTCTGGCCGACTGCCTGGCCGCCGCGCAACAGGCAGGCGAGCTGGCGGCCTCGGCCGACGTCGCCGAGCTGGCCGCGTTTTTCTGGATCGGCTGGGAAGGCGCCGTGCTGCGCGCGAAGCTCGAACGCAGCGACGTGCCGCTCAAGCTGTTCGCGCAGTTTTTCTTCAACGGCCTGCCGCGCCACTGAGTTTTTTTGCCATTGACTAGACGATCGGTCTAAAAAGGAGAACGCATGTTCCAGGGCATCGTGATCGACAAGGACGAAACCGGCCAGCACGCGCGGCTGCAAACGCTGGACGACGCGCAGCTGCCCGCGGGCAACGTGACGATCCGCGTCGGCTATTCGACACTCAACTACAAGGACGGGCTCGCGATCACCGGCAAGAGTCCGGTGGTCCGCAAGTTCCCGATGGTGCCGGGCATCGATCTGGTCGGTGAAGTCGAGCACAGCACGCATCCGGATTACCGCGCGGGCGACCGGGTCGTGCTCAACGGCTGGGGCGTCGGCGAAACGCACTGGGGCGGCCTCGCGCAGAGGGCGCGCGTCGACGGCGACTGGCTCGTGCCGCTGCCGGCCGCGTTTTCTCCAGAACAGGCGATGGCCATCGGCACGGCCGGCTACACCGCGATGCTGTGCGTGATGGCGCTGGAGCGGCACGGCGTGCGTCCGGACGACGGCGAGATCGTCGTGACCGGCGCGGCAGGCGGGGTAGGCAGCGTCGCCACCGCGATTCTCGCCCGGCTCGGCTATCGCGTCGTTACCGTGACCGGCCGCCCCGACGATGCCGACTACCTGCGGCAACTCGGTGCGGCGGAGATCCTCGACCGGTCGCAGTTCAGCACACCCGGCAAGCCGCTCGGCAAGGAACGATGGGCCGGCGCGGTCGACGTTGCCGGCAGCCATGTGCTCGCCAACGTGTGCGCGACCACGCGCTATCGCGGCGTGGTGACCGCCTGCGGCCTCGCCGCCGGGATGGACTTCCCCGCGAGCGTCGCGCCTTTCATCCTGCGCGGCGTGACGCTCGTCGGCATCGACAGCGTGATGTGCCCGCGCGCCGAGCGGCTGGAAGCATGGCGCCGTCTCTCGTCCGATCTGGATGTGGAGAAGCTCGGCACGATCAGCCACCAGGTCGGCCTCGGCGATGTCATCCCGCTCGCCGGCGAACTGATCGGCGGCAAGGTGCGCGGCCGCATCGTCGTGGACGTCAACGCGTAACACGCGCCATGGCAACCCGTCGTTTCTTTTCAGGCGCGCGGCTCGAGCATCGGGCCTGGCCGCGCCGCTTCCTCCAGGAGACTCCATGACCGCTGCAGACAACGCCCCCATCAGCCGCTTCCCGGTGCCGGCACTGGAAGACCTGCCCGACGACATTCGCGAACGCATCGCGGCCGTCCAGGAAAAGTCGGGCTTCATCCCGAACGTGTTCCTGACGCTCGCGCATCGCCCGGACGAGTTCCGCGCGTTCATGGCGTACCACGACGCGCTGATGGACAAGCCGGGCAATCTCACGAAGGCCGAACGCGAAATGATCGTCGTGGCGACCAGCAGCGTGAACCAGTGCCAGTACTGCGTAATCGCCCACGGTGCGATCCTGCGCATTCGCGCGAAGGATCCGCTGATCGCCGATCAGGTCGCGACCAACTACCGCAAGGCCGACATCACCGTGCGTCAGAAGGCGATGCTCGACTTCGCGATGAAGGTGTCGCAGACCGCGCACCAGGTCGGCGAGGCGGACTTCGACACGCTGAAGTCGCATGGTTTCACCGAGGAAGACGTGTGGGACATCGCGGCAATATCGGCGTTCTTCGGGATGTCGAACCGCATCGCGAACGTGACCAACATGCGGCCCAACGCGGAGTTCTACGCGCTGGGGCGCTGAGGGGGCAGGCCGCTTGGCGTCGCGGCGATGCGGCGCCGCCCGCCACGTCGCTGGCCCCTTACCAGTCCTGACCGCGAATCCGCAACCGGTCGCGTACCTCGGCCACGCCCGGCACCGACTGCGCCACCGCAACGGCGATCGCAGCCTGCTGCGCATCCTTCACGTCACCCGACAACGTCACGATGGCGCCGCGCGCAAAGATCAGCATCCGGCTTGCATCCAGGGTCCTCGCCCTGCCGAGCGCGCGTGCAACACGCCGACGCAATGCCCGATCGGCCGCCTTGTTCGCCGCCTTGCTCTCCCCGGCGGGCGCAGATGCCTGCACCGCGGCCGCCGGGGAGGACGCCTCCGTGCGCGGCTCCTGCGCCGTCGCGGCCGCCGCGATCGTCATCATCATCGCGGCAACCACATACCGCCGTTTCGTTGTTCGACCCTGCATGTCCTTTTCTCCTCTGTTTCATACGATCCGGATATCGGCGCGACTCGCGCACCGTCGACCGATTGGCACGCGGCCCGGCTAGAACTGGGTGATGACGCCCATCGAAATGCCGGTGACGGTCCTGCCGTCCGGCCGCAGGCCCAACCCCGCCACGTTCGCCGGGTCCTTCTTGTACGCGCCGGAAAACCCGTTCCGGTCGAACTCCAGATAGAGCTCGGATCGCTTCGACAGGAAATATTCGAGCATCGCGTATGTGGACGTCTTCTTGCCGTCCGCGTTGGTGCGATTGCCGAGATTGCTGGCGATGTCGTAATACGCGGCACCGGTGAACCGTAACGCCGGCGTGATCTGATAGATGATCCCCGCCGACGGAATGCGATCGTGCCGCTCCGCGCCCGACACGCTCGCCGCGCTGACGTCCAGCGCGCTGTAGCCGAGATAGAGCCGCGTCGGTCCGAGTTGCCACGTCGCGCCGCCAATCACGGTTCTCGCCCATTGAGCCGCGGTGGCGTTGTAGGTTTGCTGATACGCGCCGGCGACGAGCACGTCCCGATACTGATAGCTCGCGCCGAGCGCCAGGTTCGTCCCGGCCCGGAAGTTCCCTGCCGCGCCGCCCGGAGAGTAGCTCGCGCGCAGCGCGAAGCCGCCGACGCGTCCGACGTACTTGATCGTGTTGTTGAAGCGTGAATCGAGCGTAAAGAAACTGCCGGCCCAGACGACGCCGGGCGTCGTCGCGAGCGCGGGTCCGTTCGCCTGATTCGGATCGAGCTGCACCCCGATATCCTCGGCGGCGTTGAGCTGGCGCCCGAGTGTCAGTCGGCCGAAGCCGCCTTCCAGCCCGACATACGCACGCTTCGAAAAGAGGCTGCTCGACGAGGCCAGGCTACCGGTCCCGCTGATGAATCCGCTTTGCAGCAGAAAGGTGGCCTTCCATCCGCCGCCGAGATCCTCTTCGCCGCGCATGCCGAACGTGTTGCCCGATACCGAATTGCTGTCGAAACCGACCTGTTGCCCGCCCTTCGCGCCGTCGGTCCACCGTACCCCGCCGCCGATCGTTCCGAACAGCGCGACGCTCGACTGCGCCGCTGCGCACGATGTGAACGTCATGACGCTCATAGCCAGTATTGCTCTCCTCACGATGTCTCCATATTTATTAGTTTTACTGAACGACAACACAAACAAACCTCTACGGCTGCGACGCACGTGCGTGACGAAATCGACCGTTGCGTCGGGTTCGCTCCGCTCTATTGCAGCCGGCGCATCGGCTCCCGGCTCGTCGCCCGGCTGATAATTATCCGATCGGATAATTTAAAGACAAGCCGGACTCCATGTCAAACAACGTGTCGGAATTAGAATAGGTCGACGGTACGGATTTCGATTCGATCCCTGACGAACAGGCGGGCGCTGCACGCGGCCACATTGGAACGGTTTGCCGGCGTCTGCCGCCTGACCATTGCGACGCGCCGCGCGCGGCGGCAGAATTGCACATTTCGATCGGCGGAATACGACGATGCAGATAGCCCGGCAAGCGCAACAGGAACGCAGCGAGCAAACGCGTGCCGACATACTGGACATCGCGCTTGAGCAGTTCTCGACGCGCGGCTTCGACGCGGTGAGCCTGCGGGACATTGCGGACGCGGCCGGGGTCAATCACGCGATGATCCGCTATTACTTCGGCAACAAGGAGAATCTCTGGCGCGCCGCCGTGACACAGCTTTTCGACCGGTTCATGGCCGGTGTCGAACTGCCGTCGCCATCGTCGGATACGTTCTCCATCAATGCGATCAAGCAGTACATCCGCAACTACGTGCGCTATTGCGCCGCGCATCCCGAGCATGCGCGGCTGATGATGCAGGAAGCGAACCGCGACTCCGAACGCCTGAAATGGATGGCCGAAACCTTCGTGCGGCCTCGCCACGACCGCACCGTCCCGCTGATCCGCTACGTCAGCGAGCAGATCGACGGGCTCGCCGGAATCGATCCGGTGAGATTGCTGTACATGATCACCGCGATCGCCCAGGTGCCTTATCTGCTCACTGCCGAGATGCGCTACGCGCACGGCATCGACGCGCTCGACGAGCAGGCGATCGACGCGCATTGCGACGCGGTCATCGCGCTGGTCTTTCGCTGACCGCCCCAGCATTTGCCGCCGTCGCGCGATGGCACGCGTCGCGCCCGCGCCGAGCCGAAGCCGCTCAGACGATTCGCAGGTTTCGGATCGGAAAAGGCGGCTTGACCGGCTCCGCCGGACGGCGCAGATCATCCGCATGCTTCAGCGCAAGCGCGTCGGCCAGCTCCGCGCGCCCCGTCGCCCGCAACCGTTCGAGATACGCGTGCAGCTTGCCGCGCACGTGATACGGGCCGCCCTCCTTCACGACGTTGACGAGCGGGTCGCGGCCGCGCGCCGCCGACGGCAACATGTCTGCTTCCCATGCATCCAGAAGGCCGATCCCCCGCGCCACGATGTCGGGCCGCTCGCCGGCCAGATTGTGCTGCTCGTGCGGGTCCGTATCGAGGTCGAACAGCAGGATGTCGTCGAACAGGTGATATCCGTCGTGCAACGTACGGATCATCATCCAGTTCTCGAACCGCACGCCGCGCTGGCAAGTCCACGCGCCCTGCGAAACGACCAGGTGATCGCGCCCCTCGTCCGCTCCGGCTTGCAAGCTGGCGGCGAACGACGCGCCGTCCCAGCCTTCCGGGACGGGCTGCCCCAACAGTTCCAGAAGCGTGGCCGTGATGTCGATCTGGTAATGGAACGCGCGATATTCCCGGCCGGCCTCGAGCCCCGGCCACTTCAGCAGCAACGGCACGTGCGTCGTGAACTGGTCCGCGGTCTGGTGATCGCCGTAGACGTTCAGTTCGCCCAGCGTCTCGCCATGGTCGGACGACAGCATGACGGCCGTTTCATCGCCCACGCCGAGCGCCGACAGTTGCGCGAGCAACTTGCCGACATACTCGTCGGCCACCCGCACGCCGGTGTCGTAGCCGTCGAACATCGCGCGAACCGCCGCCATGTCGGGAATGCTCTGCGGCTGGCGCGGATACCACGCGCGCGCGGCTTCGTTCGGCGCGAAACCCGTGCACTCCTGCGCGCCGTGCGGGCCGCAGCCTCCCCAGTGACGGGCCCGAACCGCTTCGGTCAGCCATGCCGGCAACGGCGCATCGGCGAAGGGCTCGCCGTATTCGGCCGCCGCGCGATACGGCGTATGCGGATCCCACATGTGAACGTGGAGAAACCAGTTGTCCTCGGCGCCATGGCGCGCGAGCCAGTCCGACGCCAGCGCGAAGACCTCGTCGGCCGTCTCCCGGCCGAACTTGCCGACGTTGTAGGTTTCGTCGAAACCGGCATACCAGTGAAACGCCGAATGGCGATGCGCGAACGAACTGACGCTCACGGTCTTCAGCCCTGCCTGCTGCATGCGAAACGGGAAGCTGTCGAAATGCAGTTGCGACCAGAACTTACGGTCGGGGCCGCCGATCACCGGATCGGCGTCTTCGCCGCCGTGATTGACGACACCGTTATGGATCCCGAAGCGTCCGGTCAGCAGCGCCGTGCGGCTCGGCAGGCAAGGCGTGTCGGATGCATGGACGTTGCGGAACAGGATGCTCTGTGCGGCGAGCCGGTCGATGTTCGGGCTGGTATTGCGATGGTAGCCGTAGCAGCCGAGATGATCTGGCCTCAGCGTGTCGATGTCGATATAGATGAGTCGCATCGTTGTTCGTCTCCGTATGTTGAATGGATGCGGGCAAAGACCCGCACGTAATCGGTTCGTGGCCGCACCGCATGGCAGGCTGCGTGGCGGCCCGGGAAAGCGACGCGCCGATTGAAGGCGCAGTCAACGTCCGAACGCCCGCGCCTCCAGCGTCGCTTCCGCCGACAGGGCGAAGTCCCCCGCGGACCGTCCGAGCGCCACGCGGTACCGCCCCGCATCGATACGCCAGCATTTCGACGGCGAGTGAAATCGCGCAAGCAGCCGAGGATCGGCACGCACGGTTACCCGGATCGATTCGCCGGGTTGAAGATGAACGCGCCGGAATCCGAGCAAGCGCATGCGGCAGTCGCCGGCCGCCTCCGTCAGATAGAGCTGCGGGACGTCGGCACCGGCGCGTGCGCCCGTATTGGCGACCGTAAAGGTCGCCGTGACCGTCTCGCCGGCGTCGATCCGGAGATCCTCGTAGGCAAAGCGCGTATAGCTCAACCCGTGCCCGAAGTGAAACAGCGGTTCGCGGCCCGTCTTCGCAAACCAGCGATAGCCGACCTCGGCGCCCTCGTGGTAGTGGACGACAATCGGCGACCCAAGTTCGACATCGGCACCGGGCAACGCCGGATGCGGCGTCTGCTCGACGCCGGTCGGAAACGTGACCGGCAGCCGGCCGGACGGATTGACGTCGCCCGTCAGCACGTCGACGAGCGCCTGCGCGCCCGCTTGACCCGGGAACCATGCCTGCACGATCGCACGAACCTTGTCGTGCCACGGCATCGCCACGGGATTGCCGGTCTGCAGCACGACGACGACATGATCGTGCACGCCCGCCAGCGCATCGATCAATGCATCCTGGCCGAACGGCAGCGTCATGTCGGGGCTGTCGAAGCGTTCCGCCTCGTGCCGGATCGCATGCACGATCACGATGTCGGCACGCTTCGCCACGGCCGCCGCATCGGCCACGTGCGCGCCGCTGTCGAACTCGACGACGGCCTCCGGCAAGCGCTTGCGCAGTTCCGCCAGCGGCGCCGGCCCGAACAGCCGCATCGTGGTGGGACCCAATAGCGGATGGCTGCGCAACGGCACCTGCGCGGCATAGCCGCCCGGCGGCATGACCTGGCTCGAGCCGTCTCCTGACAACACGCCCGCCTGCGCATAGCCGCCGATCACGGCAATCCGGCGTCGCCCGGGCGACAGCGGCAACGCATGCGCGTCGTTCTTCAGCAGCACGATTCCCTCGCGCGCCGCTTCCAGCGCCACCGCGTGATGTGCCGTGAAGTCGACCGGTTCGGCCGGGCCCCATCGGTCGATCCCGACCGCGTAGGAGGAGCGCAGCATGCGCCGCACCATCTCGCCGATCCGCGCCTTCGAAATCCTGCCGGCTTCATACGCTTGCCGCAGCGGCCCGTTGAACCACTCCTGCGCATCGAGCTGCGCACCGGACTGCTGGTCGAGCCCGTGCAGAGCGAATTCCCAGCCGTAGACCGCCCGCCAGTCGGACATCACCCAGCCCTTGAAACCCATCGCATCCTTGATCGTCTCCTGCAGCAGTTCGCGATTGCCGCACGCATACGCGCCGTTGACGAGGTTGTAGGCGCCCATCAGCGCGCCGGGCTCGCTCGCCTCGAGTGCGATCTGGAAGGCCAGTAGATCGCTTTCCCGATGCGCGGCCGGATCGATCACCGCGTCCAGGAAAAACTTGTTCGTTTCGGTCGCATTGAGCGACACGTGCTTGAGCACGGCGATCACGCCCTCCTGCTGCGTGCCGGACACCATGGCGGCGCCAACGAGACCCGACAGCAGCGGATCCTCGGAGATGTACTCGAAGTTCCTGCCATTGCGCACGTCGCGCACCAGATTGATGCCGCCGCCCAACGCAACGTTGAAGCCGCGCGCCCGCGCCTCCTTGCCGACCGCGCGGCCGATCGCGAGCGCCAGGTCAGGATTGAAGGTCGCCCCGAACGCAAGCCCCGACGGAAAAGCGGTCGCGCAGTCGTCCGGCCCATGCGTATGACGCAGCCCGAGGCTGGCGTCCGCCATCTTCAGCGCCGGAATGCCAAGACGCGGCACGCCCTGCGTGTAGCCGGCGATCACAGGCAACTCGGCCGGCACTCTCGGCTCGCGTCCGGGCCTGCCGAACACGCGTACCATGAGGCTGTAGAGCAGCGCAAACCGCTCGTCGTCGGTCATTTGCGCTTCGCATTCGCTGGCGCGCCGGTCGGGATCGACCTGCGCAGGTTGAATCAAATCGGGCCGGTCGAGAAATTTTTCGGATTCCATGACAATTTTTACAGGGTCGTTCATCGGGTATGTCGACGCCGGTGGCGATGGCCGCACGCGCACGACGCGGCGCACGACGTCACCGCGAAGCGCCCGCAACGGCGCTCGTTCAGGCAGATGGGTGGGTGCGGCCCGCGTGCAAGTCGCGCACGATTTTCCCGTGCAGATCGGGCGAGACCGGATAGCAATACGCAAATAGCGCCGCGATCCCGAGCAGCACCGCCGGCCCCTGCCACTGCAGGGCCCACATGCCGTCGATCGCGGCTTTCGACTGCGGCTGGTTCGCGACGAAACCGATCGCCCCGAACACATGGCCGATACCGGCCACCGCAATCGCAAGCGCCGCCTTGCGCACGAAAGCGACCACGCCGAAAAGCGTTCCTTCGCCCCTGACGCCGGTGCGCCATTGACCATATTCCACGGTGTCGGGAATCATTGCCCATAGCGAGAGCGACGTCGCGGCCGTGCCGAAACCGATCACGCCGAGCGCGACGAGGAACGACGGCACGCCGATACCCTGCAGCCCGAGCGCACCGAGCATCGCGTTGCCTGCGATCGTGAAGCCGCAACCCAACAGCGCAACGCGCCGCTTCGACGTACGGCGCATGATCCACGCCCAGAACGGAATGGCGACGAACGCCTGCAGCGCGACGACGCCGAGCGCCGTACCGATCAGGTCCTCTCGGTGCAACACGTACTTCAGCAGGTAGGGCAGCATCTTCGACATGACGGTGCTGGCGGCGAACAGTGCGATCGACATCCCGCAAATCAGCAGGAAGGCGCGATTGCGCGACACGGCGGCGAACGCTTCGCGCACCGAGATCGGGTGCGCGTCGGCGCCGATGCGCTCGGCGGTGCAACAGAACGTGAAGAGCAGGACCGGCAATGACGCAGCCGCATAGACGATCGCCACGACGAGGAAACCGTGCCGTTCGTCCGTCGGGCCGAACACGTGCACCAGCTTCAGCATGGACAGCGCCACTACGACGCCTGCCGTGCTCGCGCAGATCATCCGGTAGGCCGCGAGACTGCCACGCTCGCGACTGTCGTCCGTCAGGGTCGCCATCAGCGAATCGTAAGGCATCGACAGCACGGTATAGGCCGTCCGGAAGAGCACGTGCGTGCCGAGGACGAATGCGGTCAGGCCGATGCCACCCGCCATACCGGCGGGGACGAACATCGCGACGAAACTGACGGCGAGCGGCACGCAACCGTACAGCAGATAGGGCCGATAACGGCCCCAACGGGTGCGCGTGCGATTCGCGACGTAGCCGACCACCGGGTCGCACAACGCATCCCACAGCACCGCCCCGCTGAATATCCAGCCGGCCGTGACGGGCGACAGGCCTACGACGTCCGTGTAGTAGTACAGCAGGTACAGCGTGGTCGCCTGCCAGTACAGGTTGAGCCCGAAGTCGCCCATGCCGAAGGCGAGCCGGGTGCGCAGCGCAAGCCTCGCCTTCGATTCCGGCCGGGTTGCCGCAGGTGTCGTCGAATCGGGCAGCGCCACGGAATCGGAATGTGCAGCAGTCATCGAACTCGCCTCGCCAGAAAGGACCTTCCGCGCCCGCCGCGTCAACGCGGCCGGATCGAGCGGGAAAGGCCGACGGCCGTCGCGGGCTGCGCCCGGCGCTTCGACGTCCGCTCCACGCTCACCCGTTTCAGACCGCGAACCACTCATGACGAATCAGCCCAACCAGACCGAAGCCGACCGGCCCGTCGACATGATCATCTTCGGCGGCGGCGGCGACCTGGCCGCCCGCAAGCTGTTGCCCGCACTGTACATGGCGCACCTGCACCGCAACCTGCCGCCGGAGACGCGCATCATCGCGGTCGGCCGCCGCGACTGGGGCATCGACGGCTACCGCCAGTTCATGGACGAGCAGTCGCGCCCGTTCATCGACGACAAGGCCTTCGACGCCGACGCGTGGGCGCGCTTCCTCGACCTGTTCAAGTACGTGCTGATCGACGTGAACGCGCCGGAAGACTATGCGCGGCTCGCGGAAGCGGCGCGCGGCGACGCGATCCGCGTGTTCTACCTGTCGACGTCGCCGGAGCTGTTCACGACGATCTGCGACAACCTGTCGGCCGCGAACCTCGTCGATTCGCGTTCGCGCGTCGTGCTCGAAAAGCCGCTGGGCCACGATCTCGCGTCGGCGAAGGCGATCAACGATGCGGTCGGCAAGCACTTCGAGGAATCGCAGATCTATCGGATCGACCATTATCTCGGCAAGGAAACCGTGCAGAACCTGATGGTGCTGCGCTTCGGCAACCCGATCTTCGGGCCGCTGTGGCAGGCGCCGAGCATCCGCAGCGTGCAGATCACGGTCGCCGAGACGGTGGGCGTGGGCAGCCGCGCGGGCTTTTACGACCATACCGGCGCGCTGCGCGACATGGTGCAGAATCACCTGCTACAGCTGCTGTGCATCGTCGCGATGGAACCGCCGGTGTCGCTCGACCCGGACGCGGTGCGCGACGAGAAGCTGAAGGTGCTGCGCTCGCTGCGGCCGATGGCGCTGTCGGATGTCGCGCGCGACACGGTGCGCGGCCAGTACACGGCCGGCGCGGTCGACGGCCAGCCGGTGAAAGGCTATCTCGAGGAAGACAACGTGCCGGCGGACAGCCGCGCGGAAACCTTCGTCGCGCTGCGCGCGCACATCAACAACTGGCGCTGGGCCAACGTGCCGTTCTTCCTGCGCACCGGCAAGCGGCTGCAGCGCCGCCAGTCGGAAATCGTGATCGAGTTCGCGGACATGCCGTTCTCGATCATTCCGAGCGGCCCGCGCCACTACAGCAACCGTCTCGTGATCCAGCTCCAGCCGGAAGAATCGATCCAGCTGCAGATGCTCGCGAAGGAACCGGGCAGCGGGATGAACATGGTGCCCGTGAGCCTGAACCTCGACCTGCAGCAGGCGATTCCGGAACGGCGCGCGGAAGCGTACGAACGGCTGCTGATCGACGTGATCCGCGGGCGCCTCACGCACTTCATGCGTCGCGACGAGCTCGAAGCCGCATGGTCGTGGGTCGAGCCGATCCTCGACGGCTGGAAGCAGCTCGGCGATCGTCCGCGCCTCTACACGGCCGGCACCTTCGGGCCGGCGGCCTCGTCGGCGCTGCTCGCGCGCGACAACATGTCGTGGTCGGAAGAGGCATAAGGAGCACAACGCGCGACGGCGTGCCCGCGGCGCAAGCGCCGCACGGCACGCCGGTGCATGACGGCGGCTGCCCGTCTGCCCGTTCCGCCTGCCGCGCTTACAGCGGCCCCACCCACGCGGCCTTGCGCCGCGACGGCGCATCGCCCCCGCCACCGGTGCCGCCCAGCACCTCGATCATGTAATCGACGAACGACGCGATCCGCGACGAAATCGCCGTGTTGCGGTAATACACCGCGTTGATCGGCTGTTCGACGTCGAGCGTCTGCCGCGCGAGCACCTGCACGAGGCGCCCGGCCTCGCGATCCTGCGCGGTCATGAAATCCGACAGGCACACGACGCCCGCGCCCTCCAGCGCGAGCTGCCGCAGCGTCTCGCCGCTCGACGACCAGATGCCGGGCTCGATGCGCGACGGCTCGCCGTCCGCGCCGAGGATCGGCCACACGTTCAGCGATTCGGGCTGCGTGAAGCCGAGCAGCGTGTGCTTGTCGAGATCCTCGACCTTGCGCGGCTGGCCGTGCGCTTCGATATACGCGGGGCTCGCGAGAATGCGCAGCCGGCTGTTGCCGATCCGCCGGCTGTGCAGCGTCGAATCCTTGAGCCGGCCGATCCGGATCGCGACGTCGGTGCGCCGCTCGAGCAGGTCGATGATCCCCTCGTTGCTATTGAGCTCCAGATCGACCTTCGGGAAGCGCTCGCGGTAGCCGCGCACGAGCGGCACGATCACGTGCAGCATGAACGGCGTCGCGGCGTCGACGCGCAGCCGCCCCAACGGCATCTCGCGCCGCGCGAGCATCTGCTCCTCGGCATTCTCGACCGATTCGATGATCGCGCGCGCGTCCTGCAGGAACGCGCGCCCTTCTTCCGTCAGCTCCAGCCTGCGCGTGGTCCGGCGCAGCAGCGTGGTCTTCAGCTTCTCCTCGAGCCGCGCGAGCGTGCGGCTGGCGGCCGACACGGTGAGGTCGAGCTGCTGCGCGGCGGCGGTGATCGAACCGGAGTCGACCACGGCCGCAAAGGCCTGGAGTTCGTCGAGCGTGATTTTCATCGCTGCATTCTTGACTGGAAATCAAAACATTTTGGTTTATAGACGTGTTTTTCAGCAAAAGTAAAGTCGGCACACTGTCCATCGATCGCATCCGGACCGCCTTCGACACCGGCCCGACAACCGGCGCGAAGCCGTTTCACTTTCCCAGGAGCACATGATGAGCAGGATTCCCGCATTCGGCCTCGGCACCTTTCGCCTGAAAGACCAGGTTGTCATCGACTCGGTGCGCAACGGCCTCGACGTCGGCTACCGCGCGATCGACACCGCGCAGATCTACGGCAACGAAGCCGAAGTCGGCGCAGCGATCGCCGCCTCGGGCGTGCGCCGCGAAGACGTGTTCCTCACGACCAAGATTTGGGTCGACAACTACGCACCGGAAAAGCTGGCTGCCAGCCTCGAGGAAAGCCTGCGCAAGCTGCGCACCGACACCGTCGACCTGACGCTGATCCACTGGCCGGCCCCGGGCAACGGCGTGTCGATCCAGGCGTTCATGACCGCGCTGGCCGAAGCGAAGGCGAAGGGCCTCACGCGCCGGATCGGCATCTCGAACTTCAACATCGACCTGACGAAGGAAGCGATCGCGGCCGTCGGCAAGGATGCGATCGCGACGAACCAGATCGAACTGAGCCCGTATCTGCAGAACCGCAAGCTGGTCGAGTTCCTGAACGCCGAAGGCATCCACGTGACGTCGTACATGACGCTCGCGTACGGCAAGGTCCTCGGCGACCCGGTGATCGGCGCGATCGCGCGGCGTCACGACGCGACGCCGGCGCAAGTCGCGCTCGCATGGGCACTGCAGCTTGGCTACTCGGTGATTCCGTCGTCGACCAAGCGCGAGAACCTCGCGAGCAACCTGCTCGCGCAGACGCTGCGCCTGACCGACGAAGACATGGCGCAGATCGCCGCGCTCGAGCGCAACGGCCGCGAAGTCGACCCGGCCGGCCTCGCGCCGAAGTGGGACTGAGCCACACCCTCAATCGACCCGTCCGCGGCCAGCCGGCCTCGGCACCCGACAGGACACCATCATGACCCAGGACCCGCTTTTCCAATCGCTGCAGTTCGGCGCGCTGACGCTGCCGAACCGCATCGTGATGCCGCCGATGACGCGTTCGCGCGCCAGCCAGCCCGGCGACGAAGCCAACGAACTGATGGCCGCGTATTACGCGCAACGCGCGAGCGCGGGCCTGATCGTCAGCGAAGGCACCTATATCGCGCCGCTCGGCAAGGGCTACGCATGGACGCCCGGCATCCACACGCCGTCGCAGGTGGCCGGGTGGCGCAAGGTGACGGACGCCGTCCACGCCGCGCATGGCCGCATCTTCGCGCAGCTCTGGCACGTCGGCAGGCTGAGCCACACGAGCCTGCTCGGCGGGCGGCAACCCGTGTCGTCGTCGCCGCTCCAGGCGAAGGGCGTGAACGTGTTCGTCGCCGGTGCAGACGGCAGCACGCCGGGCTTCGTGCAAGCGTCCGAGCCGCGCGCGCTGTCCGTCGACGAAATCCGCGAGATCGTCGATCAGTACCGCGCCGCCGCCCGCAATGCGATCGAGGCCGGTTTCGACGGCGTCGAGCTGCACGGCGCGAACGGCTATCTCGTGAACCAGTTCATCGACTCGAACGCGAACACGCGCACCGACGCATACGGCGACTCGCTCGAAAACCGGCTGCGCTTCCTGCGCGAAGTCGCGCAGGCGCTGATCGAAGGCACGGGCGACGCATCGCGCGTCGGCATCCGCCTCGCGCCGCTGACCACGCTGAACGGCTGCGTCGACGACGATCCGCAAACCACCTACCTCGCCGCGGCGAAGCTGCTCGGCGAACTCGGTGTCGGCTACCTGCACATCGCGGAAGCCGACTGGGACGACGCGCCGCTGATGCCGGTCGAATTCAAGCAACGGCTGCGTGCCGCGTACCCCGGCGTGCTGATCTACGCCGGTGCCTACACCGCCGAGCGCGCACGTGAAGCGATCGCCGCCGGCTGGGCCGACCTCGTCGCGTTCGGCCGCCCGTTCGTCGCGAACCCGGACCTGCCCGAGCGCCTGCGTACCGGCGCCACGCTCGCGCAGCACGA
Organism: Burkholderia sp. WTPI3; assembly: GCF_021483755.1. Lineage (NCBI taxonomy): Bacteria > Pseudomonadati > Pseudomonadota > Betaproteobacteria > Burkholderiales > Burkholderiaceae > Burkholderia > Burkholderia sp. WTPI3. Next base: position 104,902 of record NZ_JAGIXF010000010.1, read on the forward strand.
CCGCAACACGCTGTTCGGCGGCGGCGCACAGGGCCTGACCGACTATCCGACGCTCGCCCAGGCTGCGGCGTGAGCCGGATCGAGCCTTGCACGCTCGCGCTCGAACGCCCGGCCCCGGACGGCTTCCTGCTGGCCGCCGGCCGCTACACGCTGCTCGACCATGCGGGCGCGCTCGAGCAGTTGATGCCGTAAAGCGTCGCGTGGGACGCGCTGAAGGCCGAACGCCTGATCGCCAGGCATGCGCCGGCGCCGGCCGGCGCGCACCGAGATTGCCGGTTTGAATCGGCCAGGCGCAAATGACTATCGCCGCGATCGTCATTTGCGCATTGCGGCCGGCGCGATTGGCGTCTAGCGTTGACGGGTTCGCCGATAGTTGACCGTCACCCGACCTGAAAGGATGCCCTGCCATGCGAAGCCGTTCCCTGCAACGCGCCACGCTGCCGGCCACCGTGGCCTGCCTTGCGCTGGCCGTCTGTACCGTCTCCGCCCGCGCCGACGAAGCCACCGGTCTCGCGCCGCCCCAGCCGGCCACACCCGTGCTGTCGACGACGGCAGCCGGCGTGCAGGTCTACACGTGCGACTACGACGCCGGACACAAGCTCACGTGGGTGTTCCAGCACCCGGAGGCGATGCTGTTCGACAGCAGCGGCACGCTCGTCGTCCGGCACGGCACAGGGCCGTCGTGGGAGGCGACCGACGGCAGCCGGATCACCGGCAAGAAGCTCGCGCAAGCGCCAGGCGCGCGGCCGGACAGCATCCCGCAACTGCTGCTCGCCGCGACGCCTGCCGCAACGGACCCGAAGACCGCGACCGGCGCGCTTGCCGGCGTGCGCTTCGTCCAGCGGCTCGACACCGCGGGCGGCATGCCGCCGGAATCGGCGTGTTCGACCGAGCATGCGGTCGGCCGTTTTCCGTATTTCGCGCGTTATGTGTTCCTGAAGTAACGCACGACGACGGCTGCCCGAATCCGGGGCGTCGCCGCCGCATCCACTTGATCAGGTATCCTCCATTTTTTCGGCGCCGCTCCGGCTGCCGTGCAACGACCCGGCCTCAGCGAATCCGCATAGACAGCTCGACATCGCCGCCGAACGGCACCGACAGATAGCCGTTGCGCGGTGCGCGCACGTAGGCAAGATAGTCGAGACTGTATTCCGCGTTGTCGGCGACGACGAACGCGCCGGGCCGCAGCCGCGGCTCGACCCGCGCGAGGATCTCCGGATACAGCGCCTTCGCGCCGTCGAGCAGCAGCAGGTCGACGGTATCCGGCAGATCGACAGCCAGCGTGCGCAACGCATCGCCTTCACGGATCTCCACGAGATCGTCGAGCCCGGCCGCGGCCAGGTTCGCCCGCGCCCGTACAACCTTCGACGCTTCGAACTCGCTTGTGATCAACCGGCCGCCGCCGTTGTCGCGCAGCGCGGCCGCGAGGTGCAGCGTCGAAATGCCGAACGACGTGCCGAACTCGACGATCGAGCGCGCGCCGCCGCTGCGCGCGAGCATGTACAGCAGCGTGCCCGTCTCGCGCGACACCGCGAGCGGATAGTCCTTCAGGCGCGCATAGAAATCGGCGTAATCGGTCTTGCTGCGCATCAGCCGCGCGTGCTCGTCGTGCGTCAGGTCGGCGAAGTCCGGATGCGACGCGGGCGACGACGCATCGGCTTCGTCGAACAGGCGCGCGAGCAGCGACGCCAGCGGGGGGTGAATCAGGGTGGTCATGCGAATCTCCGGTGTCAGGTTGAGTGCGTCAGCGCACCCGACTAGAATATGACGAACCATTCACGTTTTACCATTCGCATTGGCAGACCCGTCATGACCGACCGCCGCAACGCCCCGATCGCCTCGCGCAGACAGCCTCGGCAGGCCCGCTCGACCCGGCTCGTCGACGACGTGCTCGAAGCCGCTGTTCAGGTTTTGGCGGCCGAAGGCGCGCAGCGCTTCACGATGGCGCGCGTCGCCGAGCGCGCCGGCGTGAGCGTCGGCTCGCTGTATCAGTACTTCCCGAACAAGGCGGCCGTGCTGTTCCGGCTCCAGCACGAGGAGTGGCGGCAGACGTCCGACATGCTGTGCGGAATGCTTCAAGACGAGCGGAAGACGCCGCCCGAGCGGCTGCGCACCGCCGTCCACGCGTTCATCCGTTCAGAATGCGACGAGGCGCCCATGCGCATCGCACTCGACGATGCGGCGCCCCTCTATCGCTATGCCCCCGAGGCGCAGGCAGTGCGGGCCGAGGGCAACCGGATCTTCAGCGCGTTCATGCGCGAGGCACTGCCCGACGTGTCCGACGCCACGCATGAGATCGCGTGCGAGCTGGTCATGACGACGCTCACGACGGGCGGCAAGGCGTTCTCGGAGACCGCGCGCACGCCGGCGGAAATCGACGCCTATGCGTCCGCGATGGCCGACATGTTCTGCGCGTACCTCGCGCATCTCACGCATCCCGTACAGGATTGACGAAACGAGGGGCCGGAACGAGCGTCAGCGCAGCCCGCGCGCGGCACCGGTATCATCCGGATGCAGGTTGCGCGCGGCCGCGTCTAGCGTAAAACACGGCCGGTTTCACGCGCTTGCGCAGCCTCGACGAAAGACATTCGTAAGATCAGATGCACCACCCGCTCCCGCCCTGCCCGCCGACCCCGCATTCAAATAATCGCCTTAACGGATTCGAACTAGGCGTATACACGCGTTCCGCGACGACGAAGCCCCGTTACACGCCGATATAAGCGCTGAGACATGCGCTGCATGCTTTTCGCCCAATGGGACGTGATGGGCCGTTCGCCTAACCTTCGCTACGGCAAAGCACACGTGACGGGGTCGACCACACCACGCGTCGTACGACGCGACACACTCGCGCCCGCCTCACGGCGCGTACGACGACACGAATCACGCGTCAGGCGTCCCCACGACGTTGCCGACCATTCCAACCAGATTCGAGACACCCTGACGACGGTCCGCTACGACCGTTTCAGCATGCTGATAAAGGAGCAAGCTCATGAGTGATACCCCGGTGCAGCCGACGGTCGGCGTCGGCGCGGAAGAAACGGACTTCGGCACCAAGGGAGTCATCGACCGGTACTTCGACATTTCGTCGCGCGGCAGTACGCAGCGCCGCGAAATCGTCGCGGGCGTGACCACATTCCTCGCGATGGTCTATTCCGTGTTCGTCGTTCCCGGCATGTTCGGCAAGGCCGGCTTCGACACGAGCGCCGTGTTCGTCGCGGTCTGCCTGACTACCGCATTCGGTTCCCTGCTGATGGGCCTGTGGGCGAAGCTGCCGATCGCGATCGGCTGCGCGATTTCGCTGACCGCGTTCACCGCGTTCGGCCTCGTGCTCGGCAAGGGGCTGCATCCGACCGTCGCGCTCGGCGCGGTGTTCCTGATGGGCCTCGTGTTCACGGGCATTTCAGTCACCGGCGTGCGGTCGTGGATCCTGCGCAACCTGCCCGCGGGCGTCGCGCACGGCACCGGGATCGGCATCGGCCTGTTCCTGCTGCTGATCGCGTCGAACGACGTCGGGCTCGTGATCAAGAACCCGGGCGCCGGCCTGCCGGTGTCGCTCGGCCAGATCACCGCGTTCCCGGTCATCATGTCGGTCGTCGGCCTCGCCGCGATCTTCGGGCTCGAGAAGCGTCGCGTGCCGGGCGGCATCCTGCTCGTCGTGATCGCGATCTCGCTGATCGGCCTCGTGTTCGATCCGGCCGTGAAATACCACGGCATCTTCGCGCTGCCGTCGCTGAGCGCACCGGGCCATGCGTCGCTGATCGGCGCGATGGACATCAAGGGTGCGCTGTCGATGTCCGTGCTGCCGAGCGTGCTGGCGCTCGTGATGACCGCCGTGTTCGACGCGACCGGCACGATCCGCGCGGTGGCTGGCCAGGCCGGCCAGCTCGACGAGAACGGCCGCATCATCAACGGCGGCCGCGCGCTGACCGCCGATTCGGTCAGCTCGATCTTCTCCGGCTTCCTCGGCGGCGCACCCGCCGCGGCCTACATCGAATCGAGCGTCGGCGTGGCCGCCGGCGCGAAGACGGGCCTCGCGGCAGCCGTGGTCGGCCTGCTGTTCCTGGTCGTGATGTTCCTGTCGCCGCTCGCGGGCCTCGTGCCGTCGTACGCCACGGCCCCCGCGCTGATGTACGTCGGCCTGCTGATGCTCGGCAGCGTGAGCAAGCTGCACATGGACGACATGGTCGACGCGATGTCGGGGCTCGTATGCGCGGTGTTCATCGTGCTGACCGCGAACATCGTGACGGGCATCATGCTCGGCTTCTCGACGCTCGTGATCGGCCGCATCGCCAGCGGCGAATTCCGCAAGCTGAACGTCGGCACCGTGCTCATCGCCGCCGTGCTTGTCACGTTCTATCTCGGCGGCTGGGCGATCTGACCGCGGAACATGCGCGACGCTGCCGGCAGAAGGGCGGCGCGCATCGGGACGATCTCGTCTCCTCCACCATCCTCGTCGATGGCCTCCAGGCCTGGAAACGCATGTTTCCAGGCTTTTTTTGTCGGTACGGCGCATGGCGGCGCACAGCGCCCAAACGGCGCGACGCGAATTCCCGCCCGGTGCTACGATCGCGCTTTGCCTTCGGGAGCCGCCATGAAAGCGCTCGGCATCGTCTCCGAATCGAGCACCAGGGAGTCGGCGCACAAGCCGCCGTTCATTCCGTCGTTCGGCTTTCACGAGGTGCATGAGTCGCAGCCGATCGGTGCGGCAGCCGCGCGCATCATCGACGCCGTTGCGTCGCTCGACATGCGCACCGATCCGGTCGTCGACGCACTGCTTACGGTGCGCGAGTTGCCCACGGCACTCGTCCGCACGCTGCGCGACGGGCCGGCCCGAGGCGGCGAACGCGCGCGCTTCGGTTTCGATACGTTCACGCTGCTTCACCGCGACGACACGTCGCTGTCGCTCGGCCTCGTCGGACGCTTCTGGCGCCCGGCGCTCGACGTGCGGACGATCGCCGACGCAACGGCCTTCGTGCGGCACGACGACCCGCGCGACGCCAAGCTGGTGCTGCGATTCGAGGTCGTCGGGCTCGCAGCCGGCGCGCACGTGCTGCGCACGGAAACCTTCGTGCACTGCCCGAGTGCGCGCACGCGGTGGCTATTCACGCCGTACTGGCTCGCGATCCGGCTGGCGAGCGGCTGGATCCGGCGCCGCACGCTGACAGCGGTCGAAGCGGCGCTCGCCTGACGCACGCGGCCAGGCTCGAACGCATGCGCGATCCGCCGCATCCGCAAACACGCGTGCTGCGTCATCTGCAATCCTGACCGGCGCGCCGCGGACAGCGGCTCAAAAAGGCCGTCCGCCGCCCGGCGATCCTCGCTGCGCCCGGCGTCCGCCCCGCGACGCGCTACCCTATCGCTCTTCGCGCCGGCGCCCGGCCCGACGCGAGATCCGAATCCGATCGATGACCCGCATCCGAAACCAACTGAACATCGCGCAGCTCCAGGCGTTCGTCTCCGCCGCGCATCACAAGAGCCTGCGCGCCGCCGCGCGCGAGCTCGGCGTCACGCAGCCCGCGATCACGCATACGATCCGCGAACTCGAAACCGCGCTGAACGCGGAACTGCTCGTCCGAAGCGTGCGCGGCGTCGAATTGACCGCGTGCGGCCACGCGCTGCTGCCGCGCGCCGAGCAACTGCTCGGCGACATGCGCCGCACGGTCGAGGCCGTCGAGCAGGTGAAGGGGGAAATGTCGGGCCGCGTCGCGGTCGGCACGATGCCGTCGATCGCGCTGACCGCGCTGCCGCATGCGGTGACGGCATTCCGCCGCTCGATGCCGAACGTGAGCCTGCATCTCGAGGAAGTGACGGTGCCCGACGCGCTCGCGCAACTGCGCAACGGCACGCTCGACATCGCTGCGATGCACCATGTGCCCGCGCTCGACCGCGATTTCACGCAGGTGCCGCTGCTGTCGACCGAATTCACCGTCGTGATGCGCGAAGGGCATCCGCTCGCGCACGCGCGCCGGTTAGAGGAATTACTCGACGCCGAATGGATCGTCACGGTCGGCGCCGAGCAGTTTCCGCACAGCGTGATGATCGCGATGTTCGAGGCCCGCGGGCTGCCGCTGCCGAAGCGCCTGCTGCGCTCGCCGATGTCGTTCGCGGTGACGCTCGGCCTGGTCGCGCACTCCGACGTGATCGGCTGCTTCACGCGTCCGCTGGCCGCGATGGTGGCGCCGCTCGGCATCCGCACGGCCGAACTCGACGAAAGCATGCCGCGCTTCGACCTGTCGATCATCGCCCGGCGCGACCTGCTGCCGACGCCCGCCGTCTCGCAATTCGTCACGTGCCTGCAGCGCGCGGTCAACGAAACGCTCGGTTGAATCGTTCATTCGTCTGAAACGGTCGCGCATGTTCGCACTGCCGTCGGGTCCGGTATCGGGGCATGTCCTAGGCGCCCCGCCGGCATTTTGTCTTGATAATCTTGCGCACGTCGCGCGCCCGAATCGGGCAAGCGAAACGGACAGTCCGACGCGAAACCGCGCCGGGCCGAAGGCTTACGGCGCGGCACAACCGCGCACCCATCGAACAAAACGAGGAGTCACCGAGTGAAAAAGATTCTTGCGGCTGTGACCGTTGCCGTGCTCGCCGTATCGGCCGGCAGCGCCTATGCGAAGGAATGGACGACCGTGCGCTTCGGCGTCGACGCAAGCTACCCGCCTTTCGAATCGAAAGACGCTAGCGGCAAGGTGGTTGGCTTCGACGTCGATCTCGGCAACGAAATCTGCCGTCGCATGCACGCGAAGTGCGTGTGGATCGAAAACGACTTCGACGGGATGATCCCGGCACTGAAGGCCCGCAAGTTCGACGGCGTGCTGTCGTCGATGTCGATGACGCCGGCGCGCCAGGAACAGATCGCGTTCTCGGCGAAGCTGTTCAACACGCCGACGCGCCTCGTCACGAAGAAGGGCGCGGGCCTGCTGCCGACGGCCGAATCGCTGAAGGGCAAGTCGGTCGGCGTCGAGCAGGGCACGATTCAGGAAACCTACGCGAAGACCTACTGGGCGCCGAAGGGCGTAAACGTCGTGCCTTACCAGAACCAGGACCAGGTCTACGCCGACCTGATCTCGGGCCGTCTGGACGGCGCGCTGCAGGACGCGGTGCAGGCTGAAATCGGCTTCCTGAAGACGCCGCGCGGCGCGAGCTTCGACTTCGCCGGCAAGGATATCGACGATCCGAAGACGCTCGGCAACGGCGCCGGCATCGGCCTGCGCAAGGAAGACACCGACCTGAAGACGCAGATCGACGGCGCGATCGCCGGCATGCGCAAGGACGGCACGTACGACAAGATCGCGAAGAAGTACTTCGATTTCGACGTCTACGGCAAGTAATCGCACGTAAAAGCGCGCTTCGCATCCGCGCAGACGGGCCCCGCCAGGGGCCCGTTTTTTTTGTCCGCACGCGGCCGAACACGACGAGAAGCGCATGGCCGAGGCGCTGCCGCGAGGTTATTTTTTACGCGCCAACCTGATGATTCGCAAAGGAAAATAGCGTGCTCGGGGAGCGGTTTGATAGGTTCGACGAAGGCAACGTACAATCGACCTTCCACGCATACCGGATCACTCGCGGCTGCGCCGCACTCTCCCCATCATGCAAACGCAGACCCATCCGCTGATTTCCCCCGCCATCGGCACCGAACGCCAGATCACGAGCTTCCACTACGGCCCGCGCGGCGGCAAGAAGGTCTACATCCAGTCGTCGCTGCACGCGGACGAACTGCCCGGCATGCTGGTCGCCGCGCTGCTGCGTCGCAAGATCGCCGCGCTCGAGACCGCCGGCAAGCTGCGCGGCGAAGTCGTCATCGTGCCCGTGCCGAACCCGATCGGCCTGTCGCAGCACGTGTTCGGCGACCACCTCGGCCGCTTCGATCTCGGCTCGATGCAGAACTTCAACCGCAATTTCTACGATCTCGCGGCGCTCGTGCTGCCGCGCATCGAAAGCCGCCTGACGAACGACGCGCAGCGCAACGTCGCCGCGGTACGCGCCGCGATGCGCGAAGCACTCCACGAGCAGATGCCGCGCACCGAGCTCGACTCGCAGCGTCTCGCGCTGCAGAAGCTGTCGTTCGATGCGGACATCGTGCTCGATCTGCATTGCGACAGCGACGCGGTGCTGCACCTCTATACGAACCCCGACCTGTGGGAAGACGTCGAGCCGCTGGCGCGCTATCTCGACGCGCAGGCCTCGCTGCTCGCGCTGAATTCGGTCGGCAATCCGTTCGACGAGATCCACAGCTTCTGCTGGTCGGACCTGCGCAACCGCTTCGGCGACCGCTTCCCGATCCCGAACGGCGCGATTTCCGTCACGGTGGAGTTGCGCAGCGAGCGCGACGTGTCATACGAGTTCGCGGAGAAGGATGCGCAAGGGATCGTCGAATACCTGACCGAGCGCGGCATCATCGACGGCACGCCCGCGCCGCTGCCGCCGCTCGCGTATCCGGCCACGCCGCTCGCGGGCACCGATCCGCTCGTCGCGCCGGTGTCCGGCGTGATCGTGTTCCGCACGCCGGTCGGCGCGTGGATCGAGGCCGGCCAGGAAGTGGCCGACATCGTCGATCCGCTGACCGACCGCGTGATCACGCTGAAGAGCAGCGTGTCCGGCGTGCTGTACGCGCGCCAGATCGTGCGCTTCGCGACGGCCGGCATGGAAGTCGCTCGCATCGCGGGCGCCACGCCGATCCGCACCGGGTCGCTGCTGTCGGCCTGAGCGGCCCGAACGCCGGCTCGCACGCCGCGCAGCGGCGCGCAGCAACGAAATCGCCCGCTTGCGCGGGCGATTTTCTTTTCGGCTTGACGGCATGCCCGGCCGCGGTGCCGGGCGGCGGCGTGCGTCGACGCTCAGAACGCCGGCACGATCGCGCCGCCGAACTTCTGGTCGATGAACTTGCGCACGTCGTCCGATTCATAGGCCGCGACGAGCTTCTTCACCCACGGCTTGTCCTTGTCCTGCGCGCGCACCGCGATCAGGTTCGCGTACGGCCCGCGCAGGTCCTCGATCGCGATCGCATCCTTCACCGGCGTGAGCCCCGCCTTCACCGCGTAGTCGGTGTTGATCGACGCGGCGTCGAGGTCGGGCAGCGCGCGCGGCAGCAGCGCGGCGTCGAGCTCGACGATCTTGATCTTCTTCGGGTTCTCGGCGACGTCGAGCGGCGTCGCGTTCACGCCGTTCGTGCCGGCGCCCGCCTTCAGCTTGATCACCCCGTATTTCTGCAGCAGCAGCAGCGCGCGGTTGCCGTTCGACGGATCGTTCTGGATCCCGACCTTCGCGCCAACCGGCAAGTCCTTCAGCGATTTGAGCTTCTTCGAATAAAAGCCCATCGGCGCCGTGTAGGTCAGCCCGACGTTGACGATCTTGTAGCCGCGCTGCTTGATCTGGCTGTCGAGGAACGGCTGGTGCTGGAAACCGTTCGCATCGAGGTCGCCCGAATCGAGCGCCGCGTTCGGCTGCACGTAGTCGTTGAACTCGATGACCTTGATCGCGAGGCCTTCGCGCGCGGCGACCTTCGTCACCTCGGTCCAGATCTGCGCGTCGGGGCCGCTCATCGTGCCGATCTTCAGCGTCTGCGGGTCGGCGTGCGCGCCGGGCGCCGCAAAGGCCAGCGCCGCGGCGAGCGCGCCGAGGCCGGTCAGGATCGAACGTCGCATGGTGTTCCTCTTGTCCCGTGTCGTTGTTGAACGCGCATCGTGGCACGGGGCCGGAACGGCACCAACCAAGCTTATTTCATGTGCATATTCCGGCGCCGAATCGACGCTCAGGCGGAATCGGTATAACTCCCCGCTGTACAAGCAGGCAGAATCCAGTGTCGCATCGGCACCACACATTCGTCATATGACAAACGCTGTCACATTCATTACGTGGCCCGCCGATAAAGTTGCGACCGGTCCGTGAAAGCGCCCACAGAGAGCGCCGGAACCGCAACTGGACACGCCATTTATTCGCTCGGAGAATCCTTTGAACAAGAAACTGTTGACCCTCGCCGCCCTCGCAGCAACGACTGGCGCGGCGCACGCGCAAAGCAGCGTCACCCTGTACGGCGTGATCGATGCCGGTATCAGCTACGTGAACCACAGCAAGACCGCCAACGGCGGTAGCGGCAAGCTGTTCAAGTACGACGACGGCGTGGCCCAAGGCAGCCGTTGGGGCCTGCGCGGCACCGAAGACCTCGGTGGCGGCCTGAAGGCGATCTTCGTGCTCGAAAACGGCTTCAACAGCGGCAACGGCACGATCGGCCAGGGCGGCGCGATCTTCGGCCGCCAGGCTTATGTCGGCCTGAGCCAGGCGCAATACGGTACGGTCACGCTCGGCCGTCAATACTCGTTCTCGACCGACATCCTCGGTTCGAACTACTCGACGGGCGGCAACACGGTCGCCGGCAACTACGCGTACCACGTGAACGACATCGACCAGCTCACGTCGAGCCGCATCAACAACGCGGTGAAGTTCCAGAGCGCGAACTACGCCGGCTTCACGTTCGGCGCGTTGTACGGCTTCTCGAACTCGACCGACTTCGCCGGCGCACCGTCGACGACGACGGGCACCACGACGACGGCCGGTTCGTCGCGTGCATACAGCTTCGGCCTGAACTACGCGAATGGCCCGTTCGCCCTCGGTGCCGCGTATACGGACATCCGCTTCCCGAGCCAGGCATCGCCGGCGTTCTCGACGTCGATCGCGAACATCGCGCTGACCAACATCCGCGACCTGCGCACGTACGGCGTCGGCGGCCGCTACGTCTTCGGCCCGGCAACGGCATGGGCGCTGTGGACGCGCACGCAGTTCACCCCGGTCGCCGCAGGCGCATCGGGCACGTTCTACAACGCATACGAAGCAGGCCTGAAGTATGCGATCACGCCGGCCCTGTCGGCAGCAGTCGGCTACACGTACACGAACGCAACGCAAAGCGGCAACTCGGCGCACTGGAACCAGGGCAACGTGGCGCTGGACTACGCGCTCAGCAAGCGTACGGACGTGTACGGCCTGGTCGTCGCGCAGAAGGCATCGGGCAACAACGTGCAGGCTCAGATCGGTTCGAGCACGAGCTACTTCAGCACGTCGGGCAACGGTTCGACGAACCAGATCGCCGCTCGCGTCGGTATCCGTCACAAGTTCTAAAGCATCCGCTTAACTCGCGGATCACGACGGCAAGAAGCGCCCCGCTCACGCGGGGCGCTTTTTTATGGGCTTTTAAGTTTCGCTTAATTCTGGACTGAGAGGATGCTCTCACCCCCCCTGTTGGCCGCCTGAGCATCGGCGGCTTTTTTTTTGAGCCCCCTACGGCACCGCCATCAACTGCCCACAAGACAGGATCGGAGGCCATGATGATCGAAGATACCGTTTTCAGCCATCTGCACGCGATTCTGACGCGCCAGCATTCGCTTCCCGTTCAGAGTTGCCGCGTGTCGGTGGAAATGCAGCGCCCGTGGGGCCGCCCGTACCGGCTCGTCGAATGGACGATGCATCTCGACGCACCCGCGCGACGCCAGATCGTACCGGCCGAATCGACCGACGAAGAGATCGCCGAAGTCGTCGCATCGCACGTGCCGGGCCGCCTGTACGGCGACGGCAGGCTGCAGTTCTGACTCCCATACTGTTCCGCTCGTCATCCCCATGCCGGCTCCTCCGCACATGTCATGCGGCACTCGGCCTCGTTTGACGCAGCAACGAAGTCTGCTACGCTGCGCGTTTTCGTCCACGCAACATACGATGGAAAACGCATTCAATGAACGCGGCGTGATGGTCACGCGCAACGGCCTGTCGGCCGCGGGCCAGGTCTTCCCGCTGCGCGACATCCGCAACGTCGACGTCGTCAAGATCCCGAAGAATCGTCTCGTACCGTCGCTGATCTCGCTGATCGGCGCGGCCACCGCCATCGCCGGCGGCATCGGCGCATCGAGCGCGGCGCTCGTCGTCGGCGTGATGCTCGCCGTCGTCGGCTATCTCGCATGGACCACGCAGGACGTCACGTACCGGCTGATGGTCGAGATGCCCGACGGCAAGCGCGAAGCGCTGTCGAGCGTCGACGCCGAGTTCGTCGAACGCGTCGCGCAGATCGTGCGCGATGCACGGACGGCGACGGCCGCCGGCTGATTTCCGCTGCGCGCGGCGACCACCTACTATGGAATGAGCGGCACGCCGCCGCATCGTTCCAGGAGGTCGGCATGAACGCCCAATCGTTGTCCGGCATGCTGCGCGCGCAGGAACTGCTGCTCGTCTCGATGATCCGCTCGCTTCCTCCCGACGCGCGCACCACACTCGTCGACCTCTACGCCGAGCAGCTCGCGTTCGCCGAACAGGCCGGCTTCGAAGGCCACGGCGACCGCGCGACGCACGACGCGTTCATCGCGCATGCGCGCAGCCTCCTGATCCGCATCGAATCGCTGGCCTAGGGCCGGCTTCTCCCGGTTTTCCCCCGCGCGACGCGTACGCCCCGCGCATGACGGCGCTCGTCCGCACGAGTCACCTTTCTTTCTTGTATTGATAATAATTCTCATTTACACTGGCAAAATTGTCAGTTTCCTTTCAATTCGCCGTTCGCCGCGTGTCGCGCAAACGGGCCAGCCAGGTGGACGCGTCACCCAGCCAGCCTTCGGGCTTGTTATCGTCAATGGGAGACCACCTGTGCATTGCTATCCGCTGGCACGGCAGCCGATCTGTGCCGCGCTGTTCGGCGCGTTCGGCCTGTCCGCCGCCCCGGCTCACGCCGATTCGTCGCCGCAAGGCGCCAACCCGCCACCCGCCGTCCTGACCACCGCCGCCGCGTCCACGCGCGGCGATGCGCTGCTCGATCCCGTCACCGTCACGGCTACCCGCACCGCCACCGCCGCGAGCCGCACGGCTGCGTCCGTGTCGGTCATCACCGCCGACGACCTCGACGAGCAGCAGGCCACCAACATCAAGGACGCGCTGCGCTACGAGCCGGGCGTCACGGTGCGCCGCACCGCGTACCGCCCGGGCAGCGCCGCGCTCGGCGGCGGCCGCGACGGCGACTCGAGCATCAACATCCGCGGCCTCGAAGGCAACCGCGTGCTGCTGATGGAAGACGGCATCCGCCTGCCGAACGCATTCTCGTTCGGGCCGCTCGAAGCGGGCCGCGGCGACTATGCGGATCTCGACATGCTCAAGCGCATCGAGATCCTGCGCGGGCCGGCCTCGGCGCTGTACGGCAGCGACGGGCTGACCGGCGCCGTGAACTTCATCACGAAGGATCCGCGCGACTTGCTGTCGATCTACGGCAAGCCCACCTACTTCTCGTTCCGGCCGAGCTACGATTCCGCCGATCGCAGCGTCGGCGCGACGGTGTCGGCGGCCGGCGGCAACGATCGCGTGCAGGGGATGATCATCGCCGACGGCCGGCGCGGCCACGAGGTCGACACCCGCGGCGACAACAATTCGGCGAGCACGCTGCGCACGACGTCGAACCCTCAGGACGTCTATTCGGAATCGCTGCTCGGCAAGCTCGTGCTGACGCCCACCGCGCGCGACACGATCAGGTTCACCGCCGAAACCGTGCAGCGGCGCGTGAGCACCGACGTGCTGTCGGCGATCAACCCGCCGGGCACGCTCGGCCTCACGACGAACGACCGGCTCGAGCGCAACCGCTTCAGCGTCGACTACGACTTTCGCGACGATACGTCCCGCTGGTTCCAGAATGCGCACGTGCAGTTCTACTACCAGGACGCGAAGCAGGACCAATATGCGTTCGAGACGCGCGGCACGCAGCCGTCGCGCTCGCGCGACAACCAGTACAAGGAGCGCACGTTCGGCGGCTCCGCGTTCGCCGAAAGCGGCTTCTCGACCGGCCCGCTCGCACACAAGCTGCTGTATGGCGTCGACGGCAGCCTGTCGCGCGTGACGAACATGCGCGACGGCACGGTGCCGGGCGTCGGCGAAGCATTTCCGAACAAGGCGTTTCCCGATACCGACTACACGCTGTTCGGCGCGTTCGTGCAGGACCAGATCGGCTATGGCCGGCTGCTCGTCACGCCGGGGCTGCGTTTCGACACGTACCGGCTGAGCCCGACGCAGAGCGATCCGCTGTTTACCGGCACCGCGGTGTCGACGAGCGCGAACGAAGTGTCGCCGCGCGTCGCCGTGCTGTACGAGATCACGCCCGCGCTGATTCCCTATGCGCAATATGCGCACGGCTTCCGCGCGCCGACGCCCGACCAGGTGAACAGCAGCTTCTCGAACCCGGTGTACGGCTACACGTCGATCGGCAATCCGAACCTGAAGCCCGAAACCAGCGACACGTTCGAAGCGGGCCTGCGCGGCAAGGCCGGCACCGGCTACGGCGTCGTGCGCTACAGCGCGGCCGCGTTCACCGGCCGCTACCGCAACTTCATCTCGCGCACGACGATCGCGGGCAGCGGCCGCCCGAGCGACCCGTTCGTGTTCCAGTACGTGAACTTCGCCGATGCGCGCATCCACGGCCTCGAAGGCCGCGCCGAATGGATCATGCCGAACGGCATCACGCTGAAGACGGCGATGGCGTTCACGAAAGGCTCGACGCAGAACGACGGCGCGGCAAGCCAGCCGCTGAACACGATCAACCCGTTCTCGGCGGTGTTCGGCGTGCGCTACGAGCCGGGCGAGCGCTGGTTCGTACAGACCGACCTGCTGTTCCAGGCCGCGAAGCGCGACAAGGATATCGACAAGTCCGACTGCTCGAACAAAGCGTGCTTCGCGCCGCCGTCGTCGTTCGTCGTCGACCTGCGCGGCGGCTACCGCTTCAACAAGCACGTGAGCGCGACGATCGGCATCCGCAACCTGTTCGACCGCAAATACTGGAACTGGTCGGACGTGCGCGGCATCGCCGACGATTCGAAGGTGCTCGATGCGTACACGTCGTCTGGGCGCACCGTCGCCGTCAGCATGAAAGTCGATTTCTGATGCGCGCCGCCGCGCGCTGCTACCCAACCGTCACTTGAAGGAGTCCGACATGATGCATTCCGCCCTTCCCGGTCAACCCGCCACGCCGGCGCGTGCGCCCGCCGCCTTGCGCGACGCGTTCGTCAAGCTCAAGGCCGAGCGCCAGCTGCGCAACCGCGACGTCGCGCAGGCGCTCGGCGTCAGCGAAGGCGAGGCGCTCGCCGCGTTCATCGGTGAACACGTGGTGCGTCTCGACGCGCGCTTTCCGGCGATGTTCGAGGAAATGCCGCGCCTCGGCCGCGTGATGGCGCTCACGCGCAACGACACGGCCGTCCACGAGAAAGACGGCGAGTACGCGCAGATGAGCCACGACGGCCCGGTCGGCCTCGCACTCGGCGACATCGACCTGCGCATCTTCTATCGTCACTGGGCGTCTGCGTTCGCGGTGCACGACGAAACCACGCACGGCCCGCTGAAGAGCCTGCAGTTCTTCGATGCGCAAGGTCATGCGATCCACAAGGTGTACCTGCGCACGCACAGCGATCATGCGGCGTACGACGCATTCGTCGCACGCTGGCGCGCGGCGTCGCAACAGCCGGGGCTCGATGTCGCGCCCGCCGCACCGAAAGCGCCCGAGCGCGCCGACACCGACATCGACGTCGCGGGCTTTCGTACCGCGTGGGACGCGATGACCGACACGCACCAGTTCTTCGGCATCACGCAGCGCTTCGGCGTGAGCCGCATGCAGGCGCTGCGCCTCGCCGATCCGCGGTACGCGTACCCGGTCGAGACCGCGCATGCGCTGCGCCACGTGCTCGAACGCGCCGCGCAGAGCGGCCAGCCGATCATGGTGTTCGTCGGCAACGCGGGCATGATCCAGATCCACACGGGCCCCGTCGCGAACGTGCGCGAGGTCGGTGCGTGGATCAACGTGCTCGACCCGGGCTTCAACCTGCACGTGCGCGAGGACATGATCGCCGCCGCATGGGTCGTGAAGAAGCCGACAAGCGACGGCATCGTCACGTCGCTCGAACTGTTCGATCGTCAGGGCGACCATGTCGCGCTGCTGTTCGGCGAACGCAAGCCCGGCCGGGTCGAGCGCGACGACTGGCGCGCGCTCGTCGCGACGCTGCCGGCCACTGCACACGGAGAGGCCCGGTGAGCGCCCGATCGTTCGATGCCCGGCGCCGCGTCGTGCTCGCGAGCGCGGTTGCCGGTGCGCTCGCGGGCGTACTTCCCGGCCGCGCGCTGGCGCAGGCCGCGCCGAAGCGCGTCGTCGTGATCGGCGGCGCGATCGCGGAAACCGCGTTCGCGCTCGGCGGCGCCGACGCACGCGGCTACCGGCTCGTCGGTGCGGACACCACCTGCACGTACCCGGATGCCGCGAAGCGCCTGACGAAAGTCGGCTACCAGCGCGCGCTGTCGGCCGAGGGGCTGCTGTCGCTGCGGCCCGATCTCGTGCTCGCGTCGGCGGAAGCCGGCCCGCCCGCCGCGATCGCGCAGGTGAAAGGCGCCGGCGTCGCGGTAACGACGTTTGACGAGCGTCACGACGTCGACTCGGTGCGCGCGAAGATCACCGGCGTCGCGCAGGCGCTGGACGTACGCGATGCCGGCGTCGCGCTGCTGCAACGCTTCGATCGCGACTGGCAGGCCGCGCGCGATGCGGTCGCCGCGCACGTGCCCGGCGGCGCGCAGCCGCCGCGTGTGCTGTTCGTGCTGAACCACACCGGCAACCAGGCGCTCGTCGCCGGCCAGCGCACGGCCGCCGATGCGATGATCCGCTACGCGGGCGCGCGCAATGCGATGCAGGGCTTCGATCACTACAAGCCGCTGACGACCGAAGCGCTCGCCGCCGCCGCACCGGACATCGTGCTGATCTCCGACGAAGGGCTCGCTGCCGTCGGCGGGCGCGCCGCGTTGCTCGCCGCGCCCGGCTTCGGCGCGACGCCGGCCGGCCGCGCACGGCGCGTCGTGTCGCTCGACGCGCTGTTCCTGCTCGGCTTCGGCCCGCGCCTGCCGCTCGCCGTCACGACCCTGCACCGACGCCTGTCGGATGCGCTCGCCTGATTCCGGATCGTCCCGATGCCTGCTCATGCTTCGCCTTTCTCCGCGTCGCCGCACCCGCCGGGCGCCAACGCCGGCGCCGCGCGCGTCGGCGCGTCGCGCCGCGTTGCGCCATTTGCGCTGGCCGCGCTCGCCGTCCTCGTGTGTGCGATGTCCGTCGTCGCGCTGTGCGTCGGTGCCTACCGCATTCCGTTCGCCGAAGCGTGGGCCGCGCTGAGCGGCGACCCGGCCGCGCAGCAGGCACACGCGGTGCTGTTCGACATTCGCGCGCCGCGCGTTGCGCTCGCGCTGCTGGTCGGCGGCGGCTTCGGCGCGGCCGGCGCCGCGATGCAGGCGCTGTTCCGCAATCCGCTCGCGGACCCGGGGCTCGTCGGCGTGTCGAGCGGCGCGGCGCTCGGCGCGACCACGACGATCGTGCTCGGCCCCGCGCTTTTCGCCGCGCACGTGAGCGCGGCCGTGCTGCCCGTCGCCGCATTCGCGGGCGCGCTCGCGG
>NZ_JAGIXF010000100.1:0-18980 GCF_021483755.1 Burkholderia sp. WTPI3
GCCTCCAGAGTCAGTGCAGGAAGAGAGAGGAATCCCGAGGGTCCAGATTGGCGCCGCCGCGATGTCGCAAACGTCCGGCTGCGATTGCGCGGCGCGCGAGTGCGGCAGGCCTGGTGAATCGATTCGATGCGCGATGCGTCCGTCCGGAATATGTCCGGGCCGCCGCGATCCAATCGACTCACGTTGAGTAAGGATGCTATGCGCGCAACAACCGGCTTTCCAGTCCCGTAAAATGCCGTCAGTGTTCTATGAGTGGAACAATCATGGATGACCTGAACGACCTCTACTATTTCGTGAAGGTGGTCGAGCACGGCGGGTTCACGCAGGCGGGGCGGGCGCTGGACGTCCCGAAATCGACGTTGAGCCGGCGCATCGCCGCGCTGGAGGCGCAATACGACGTGCGGCTGCTGCAGCGGACGACGCGTCACTTCACGGTCACGGAAACCGGCCGCGAATTCTACGAACGCTGTCTTGCGGTGCTCGTCGAAGCCGATGCGGCGCGCGAGGTAATCGAGCGTCAGCACGCGGAGCCGCGCGGCATCGTGCGCGTGAGTTGCCCGACCGCGCTGCTCGAATATCGCGTCAGCGAGCTCATCGCGCGTTTCATGGCGATTCATCCGCAGGTGCACGTGTATCTCGAAGCGACCAACCGTCGCGTCGACCTGCTGAGCGAAGGCTTCGACCTCGCGCTGCGCGTGCGCTTTCCGCCGCTGGAGGACAGCGATCTCGTGATGCGCATTCTCGGCGACAGCCCGCAGCGGCTGGTGGCCGCGCCGCAATGGCTGGCCAGGCGCGGGGCGCCGCCGACGGATCCGGCCGGGCTGGCTGGCGAGCCGAGCCTCGACTGGGGTCCGGCGCGGCATCACGTGTGGCAACTGGTCGGGCCGAACGGCGAGCATGCGCAACTGCGCCACCATCCGCGCTATATCTCCGACGACATGCATGCGCTGCGCGACGCGGCGATTCATGGCGTCGGCATCGTGCAGCTGCCTTGCATGGCGATCGACGACGATCTGCGCGACGGCACGCTGATCGACGTGCTGCCGGGATGGGCGCCGAAGGGCGGCGTGATTCACGCGGTGTTTCCGTCGCGGCGGGGGTTGCTGCCGCGCGTGCGGTTGCTGATCGACTTCCTCGCCCAACATATCCGCAAGGATTGACGGCGGCGGCGCGGGCCGCCGCTTTCACCGCCGCCCGCCGGCCCGCTCGGCGGTGCTTGCGGATCGTCGCGCACGCCTTTGTTCCGCAGCCTGGACAATTCCCTGGGCATCCGCGCGCTGTCGTGGTAGAGCAGCATCGTGTGGTTGAACAGCGTGGCGGCGCGTCGGTGGCGGCCGCGATCGACGCGCTGACGGCGGCGATGCGCGCGCAACCCGGCGACACCGAATGATGCGGTGCGGCACAACCATCGGACGAATCGGGGTTTGGCGCGTGCGGCCGCGACCGCGTGTAAGCCCTGATGCGAGCGGATGCGCCGGCGCGCACGGATTGGTGTTAAATGTACGTTGGCGCATCAGCGGCACGCGCGATCGGGGGCGCACCGGGAGTCGGCGTAAACCCGGAGCGGCACACGGCACGAAGGATTTCTAACGAATCGGGCGCAACAGACCCGGTCGGACTGACGGCAGGATTCATCTTGAATACCGAACCGCAAAGTTCTCGCTACAGCCTGGGGCTCGCCGCCGAAGTCCTTGCGTCCGAGCAGAGCGTGCTGAGACTGATCACACGCAATACCCCGCTGCCGGAACTGCTCGTCGAGGTCTGCCGGCGCGCCGAGGCGTTGCTCGGCGACGGCGCGTCCTGCACGATCCTGTTGCTCGACCCGGACGGCATGCACGTGCGGGTGGGCGCCGCGCCGTCCTTGCCTGCCCAGTACGGCATCGCGATCGACGGCGCGACGATCGGCCCCGCCGCGGGCTCGTGCGGCACGGCGATGTACGAGCGCCGGATCGTCGCCGTCGAAGACATCGAAACCGATCCGCTATGGGCCGACTACCGCTCGTTCGCGTTGCCGCTCGGGTTGCGCGCGTGCTGGTCGGTGCCGTTCGAGGACGAAGCCGGCAGCGTGCTCGGCGCGTTCGCCGTCTATTACCGCACGCCGCGCCGGCCCAGCGACGAGGAAACCGACCTGCTGCGCGACATCGGCAACAGCGTCGGCCTCGCCGTGCATCAGGACCGGATCGCGCGGCAGCTCGCACTGAGCGAGGAACATCACCGTCTGGTCGTCAACAGCCTGAGCGAAGGCATTCTCGTCGTGTCGCGCAACGGCGTGGTGGTCGCGAGCAATCCGAGCGCGAACCGGATGATGCGCACGACGGGCGACCTCGTCGGCCGGCGGCTGTCGACGGTGATCCTGTACAAGCTGCACGAGGACGGCACGCCGATTCCGCCCGACGACTGGCCGAGCCGGCGCGTGTTGGCGACGGGCGCGCCGCTGCTCGACTACACGGTCGGCTTCGGGCTCGCGGACGGCGACGTCATCTGGGTGCGGGGCAACGCGGTGCCGATCGTGAAGCCGGGCGAGACGCAGCCCGAATCGGTGCTCGTGTCGTTCCATGACATCGGCCCCGTGCGCGAAGCGCAGCAGCAGTTGCGCTACATGGCGACGCGCGATGCGCTGACGGGCCTGTACAACCGGCGCTGGCTGTCCGACCGGATGCGCGAATTGTTCGGCATGCGCGACGCCGCGGCCGGGCCCGCGCGGGTCGCGATCCTGTTCATCGATCTGGTCGGCTTCAAGAAGGTCAACGACACGGCCGGCCACGATGCAGGCGACGCGCTGCTGCGCAGCGTCGCCGCGCGGCTCGCGGCCTGCGCGGGCGGCCGGTATTCGCTCACGCGCGTCGGCGGCGACGAGTTCGTGATCCTGGTCGACGACTGCGGCGATCCCGACGGGCTTGCCGTGCTTGCGCGCGAGGTGATCGATACGATCGCGAAGCCGTTCGCGATCGCGAACAACGAATACTGGCTCGGTGTGTCGATCGGGATCAGCGTCGCGCCGCGCGACGGCGACGATGCCGTCACGTTGATGCGCAACGCCGATTCGGCGATGTACGACGCGAAGCAGCGCGGCCGCAACCATTTCACGTTCTTCACCGCGTAGCTGAACCTGCGCCTGCAGCGCCGCTTCGCGATCGAGCAGTCGCTGCGGCGCGCGCTCGCATCGGACCTGCTGCGGCTCGCATACCAGCCGGTCGTCGACGCGCGCAGCGGCCGCACGGTCGGCGCCGAAGCGCTGCTGCGCTGGACGAGCCCGGAACTCGGGCCGATGTCGCCGGCGGAATTCATCCCGGTCGCGGAAGATACCGGGCTCATCGTCGCGATCGGCCAGTGGGTGCTCGAAACCGCATGCCGGCAGGCCGCCGAATGGCGCCGCACGATCGCGCCGGACCTGATGCTGGCGGTCAACCTGTCGCCGCGGCAGTTCCACGAAGGGCTCGTCGAATCGGTCGACCGCTGCCTCGCGCAGACGCAACTCGACCCGGGCGCGCTCGAGCTCGAGATTACCGAAGGCGTGTTGATGAACGACACGGACACCGTGCTGCCGATGCTCGAGGCGCTCACCGACATGAACGTGCGGATCTCGGTCGACGACTTCGGCACCGGCTATTCGTCGCTCGCGTACCTGAAGCGTTTTCCGCTGCACAACCTGAAGGTCGACCGCTCGTTCGTGTCGGGCGTGCCCGATCATCGCGATTCCGTCGCGATCACGCAGGCGGTGGTCGCGATGGCGCATTCGCTCGGGATGAAGGTCACCGCGGAAGGCGTGGAGACCGAAGCGCAGTCGTGGTTCCTGCAGCAGATCGGCTGCGACATGCAGCAGGGCTACCTGTTCAGCCGGCCGCTCGACCCGCTCGACTACGCGCGCTGGCTCGCGGCCGCGTAGGCCGCACGGGCCGCGCCGGCGTTCAGACGAAGCCGCCGGTGCCCGGCGCGAAGGGGGGCGCCGGCCCATCGACCGCGACACGGTTCTTGCCGTCGTGTTTCGCGCGATACAGCGCGCGATCGGCCGCTTCGATCAGCGAGGTCGTCGGCACGTCGGGTGCAGGCACGACGGTCGCGCCGCCGATGCTGATCGTCACGTAGCGGCCCGTCGACGAATGCGCGTGCTCGAGCCGCAGCGCCTCGACCGCGAGGCGGATCTTCTCGCCGAGCAGCCGTGCGGCGCCCGGCGACGTCGACGGCATCACGACCGCGAACTCCTCGCCGCCGAAGCGCGCGGCCAGATCGCCGGACTGCCCGAGACAGCGCTCGATGGTGGCCGCGACCTGCTTGAGCACGCTGTCGCCCGATACGTGTCCGTACGTGTCGTTGTACAGCTTGAAGTTGTCGACGTCGATCATCAGCAGCGACAGCTCGCCGCGCTCCTGCGCCACGCGTCGCCATTCGGCGGCCAGGTATTCGTCGAGGTAGCGCCGGTTCGACAGTCCGGTCAGCCCGTCCGAATGCGTGAGGCGCCGCAGTTCGAGATTGGCTTCGAGCAGTTGCTGCTGCGATTGCCGCAGCGCGCGATAGGCCTCGTCGCGTTGCAGCAGGTTCATGTACGAGCGCGAGTGGTAGCGGATCCGCGCGACGAGCTCGATGCGATCGGGCAGCTTCACGAGGTAGTCGTTCGCGCCGGCCGCGAACGCCGCGCTCTTGATCACCGGCTCTTCCTGTGTCGACAGCACGATGATCGGCACGTCGCGCGTCGCCGGATTCGCGCGGTACGCCTTCACGAGGCTCAGCCCGTCGATGCCCGGCATCACGAGATCCTGCAGGATCACGGTCGGCCGTGTCTCGATCGCGGTGGCCATCGCTTCGTCCGAGCGCGGGCAATAGTGGAAGTCGATGCTCTCGTCGTCGACGAGCGCGCGTCGAACGGCTTCCGCGACGATCGTCTGGTCGTCGACGAGCAGGACCATCGCCGGGACGTCGGCGGCCGGCGTATGTCGTGCGGGCGCGGCGTCGGCCGCCGCATGCGGGTCACCCGGCGGGCGGGTCAGGTCGCGGGTCATGATCGGGGCCGCGTAGCGCCGCGGCTGCGAGGAAGAGGGCGGGGCGTCATCGGTTCAGATCCGCGCGAGTGCGGTCAGCTCGCCCGCGATACGTTCGAGCGGCAGGATCGCGCGCGCCGCGCCCAGTGTGGCGGCCGCCTTCGGCATGCCGTATACGGCGCTCGTCGCCTCGTCCTGCGCGATCGTGTGATAGCCCTTCATCCGCAGCGCCTTCAAGCCGATCGCGCCGTCGCGTCCCATGCCCGTCAGCAGCACGCCGATCACGCGGCCCGGCCAGTGTTCGGTCAGGCTGTTGAAGAACACGTCGACCGACGGCCGGTACGGCGTGGCGGCCGGCTCGCGCGTGTATTCGAGCGTGCCGGCGCGGGTGATGCGCAGATGATCGTCGGTGGCGGCGAGCAGCGCGACGCCCGGCTGCGGGCGGTCGCCTTCGCGCGCGACTCGCACCGCCAGCTGCGTCTGGCCGTCGAGCCATTGCGCCATCCCTTCGGCGAAGGCGCGATCGACGTGCTGCACGATCACGATCGGCGCGCGGAAGTCGGCCGGCAGGCTGCCGAGGATCGATGCGAGCGCGCCGGGCCCGCCGGCGGATGCGCCGATCGCGATCAGCGGGCCGCCGTTCGCGTGTGAGGTCGTGCCGGCCGCGCGCACACCGCCGGGCGCATCGAGCAGGCGGCCGATCTGCTCGATCTTCGCGAGCAGCAGCCGGGTGGAGTCGCCGGCTTCGCCTTCGCCGAGGCGCGGCGTGTCCACCGCGTCGAGCGCGCCGGCGCCCATCGCCTCGAACACGCGCCACGCGTTCGCGCCGATGCAGTTCGTCACGATCAGGATCGCGCACGGGCGCCCGGAGCGCATGATCCGCCGCGTTGCCTCGATCCCGTCGCACCTCGGCATGATCAGGTCCATCAGCACGATGTCGGGCGGCTGCACGGCGCACAGTTCGACGGCCTGCGCGCCGTCGGTCGCGACCCACAGCACACGGTGCTCCGGACGTCGCGCGATCGCACGGCGCATCGCCTCGACGGCAAGCGGGAGGTCGTTGACGATGCCGATGTTCACAAGCGGGATACTCCGGTCGGTTCGTAGTGTTGGAGGTGGGCCGGGTTCATGGAAGGCGGTGCCGGTCCGGCACCGGTAAGCATCGGCGGACGGACGGCACGGAATTCTTTTCGGTTGGCGACGCCCGAATGCTGTCATGCGCCGCGAGCGGCGGCAATCGAAAAAATTGCGCATTGCGTCGATTCCGACCCTTTCCTCTATGGTCGGGCGGCATTTTTTGCCGCCCATGCGGCCGGACAGCCGCGCATGCGCCGTGCGGCGGTGCGGAAAACGGGCTCCCGGAGCCGGTATGGTAGCGTGACGGCTTCGTGTCGCGAGGCGATCGGCCGATCGTCATCGCGATCGCTGATTCCATGTATTTGCCGCTACGCATTTTCCATGACAGGCGAGAGCGGCCGGCAACACTAAACGGTTTCAGTTTCATTTCGATGCACGGAGCGTCACGGCGGATGAAAATCGCACACGGAACACGACGGGTAACGTGCAACGGCTCATGCAACCGCGCGGCAGGGCGGGCGCGATGACCGCACCCGACACCGTGGTCGTCAGCCGCGACCCGTACGCGCCGGTCGTGATCGAGCGGGACGGCCGGCTGGTGTACCGGATCCATATCGAGAGCGGGCATGCGTCCTTCCATCGCGAGTTTCCTGTCGATTCGGACGCGGTGCGCGTGCTGCGCGACGATGCCGAACGCTACTACTTCCTGTTCGCCGCGCTTCACCATCCGTACCAGCTGCGCGCGACGAACCTGTCCGACACCGAGTGCGAACGTTACTTCGGCACGATCCTGTTTGCGGATCGCGACGCGGTCGAAGCCTTCATGACGGAGTGCGATCGCGCCGCTAACGGCGCGGTGGCGAACCTGCTGAGGATCTTCACGCAGGCCGACTACCGGCAACTGCGCGCAGGCCGGTGGTTCGGCCAGGGCGCCGGCACGCCGGCCGCCTAGCAGCGAACCGCTGCGCGCCGCCGGCACGGCCGCGGCGTCAATGGCTGCGCGCGTACCCCTGGATCAGCGCGCGCATCATCCCTTCGACGGTCGCATCGAGCAAATCGGATTCCTGCTCGGACTCCTCGACGAGCGCGGCGTACGCGGTGGCAAGTGTCACGCGGTCGACTTCATGGCGCTGCTCCATCAGCGTGACCATGCCGTCCTTCGCCAGATGCGCGGAGAAGGCGCGGCTGCCGATGGTCTGGAATACGTCAATCATGGCGGCTCTCCCGTACGTTGCCGATGCCTTCCAGTTTAGTCGGCGCACCCGCGCTTCGCCACGCGCGGCGGCGCGGGAGTCTCGACGAAACGGCGGCGCGGCCGACGTCCGCCGCCCGCGCCCGGATTGTTCCGACGAAACCGTTATCCGGCATGCGGCGCGTGCAACGTCGCGTCAGGTTCAACGTTTACCCGAAACATCAAATTGTCGAATTTTTATCGATAAAGTCTCGTGTTAGATTTTGCGGCCTGAACCTGGTCGAAACCGGGCAGGCGGCGCCCGTCACGGCGCCGCGCATTCGACGCAAGGAGGGACAATGCTGGTGCTGATTGGGGTGCCGATCGTCGTGATCGGTTTCGCGCTGCGCTTCAACGCGCTGCCGGTGATCGCGCTGCTCGAGCGCAACGGGCTCAAGGAGCAGGCGAAGCGGATGATCTCGCGCGTGCATGCGGCGACCACCGGCCGCCGTGCTGCTGGCCGTCAACACGCTGCTGATGTATGCCTTCGTATTCCGCTTCTGACGAGATGCCAATGACCGACCGACTGACCCCCGAACTCGCCTCGAAATTCGCGTCGCTCGCGCTCGCGCACCTGACCCGCGAATATCCGAACAAGCTCACGCATGCGCTCGAATGCCCGCACGACGTGCAGGGGCCGCGCGCGCTACATCCGATCTTCTACGGCAGCTACGACTGGCATTCGTGCGTGCACGGCTACTGGCTCGTGCTGCGCGTGCTCGAACGCTATCCGGCGCTGCCGGAGGCCGAGCGGATCATCGCCATCGTCGACGCGCATTTCACCGACGCGAACGTCGCCGGCGAACGCGCGTATCTCGCGCTGCCGCACAACAGCGGCTTCGAGCGGCCTTACGGCTGGGCGTGGCTGCTGGCGCTGTCCGCGCAACTGGAGCGGCTCGTGCTCAAGGGTGTGGTGCCGCAGGCCGCGCGCTGGGCGAAGACGATGGCGCCGCTCACCGACCTGTTCGTCGCGCGCTTCGAAACCTTCCTGCCGAAGGCGACGTATCCGCTGCGCGTCGGCACGCACTTCAACACTGCGTTCGCGCTGGCGCTCACGCTCGACTTCGCGCGCGAGACGCAGCGCGACGGGCTCGCGGCGCTGATCGTCGATACGGCGAAACGCTGGCACTTGAACGACGCCGCGTGCCAGGCGTGGGAGCCGTCGGGCGACGAGTTCCTGTCGCCCGCGCTGATGGAGGCGGAGCTGATGCGGCGCGTGCTGCCGGCCGGCGAATTCGACGGCTGGTTCGCGCGCTTCCTGCCGGATCTCGCACGCGGCGAGCCGGCGACGCTGTTCGTGCCGGCGACGGTCAGCGACCGCAGCGACGGCAAGATCGCGCATCTGGACGGATTGAATCTGAGCCGCGCGTGGTGCCAGCGCTCGCTCGCCGGTGCATTGCCGGAAGGCGATGCGCGGCGCGCGAAGCTGCTCGATGCGGCCGACCGGCATCTGGCGAGCGCGCTCGCGCACGTGGCCGGCGACTACATGGGCGAGCACTGGCTCGCGACGTTCGCGTTGCTGGCGGTGGAGGCATGACGCGCCAAACCTGAGCGAAAAACCCGCGCGAAACCCGGATGAAGCCGTTGCCGGCGGCATGGTTATCGGGGCGCGGCTATACTCGGCGCTCGGGCCGTCGCGCGCATCATGCGTTGCGCGTAGCGGCCATCCGCCAGTTCGCCGCCTCGCCATGGACAAGTTGATTGCCTACGTCGCCGCGATCCACGGGCTTGCCGGCCCGGTGTCGATCGTGTCGCATGTCACGTCGCACGACCGCTGGACCGACGACGACGTCGAGGTCACGCGCGACGAAACCGAATACCGCTTCGACAACGGCGCGATCGTGCGTCGCTCGGTCGAGCAGGACCGCGCACCGTCCGACCTGCTGTGCGCCGAATGCTGGATCGACTACGACGTGATCCGCCATCCCGATGCGCAGCCGATCAGCCCGGCGCGGCTCACGTTCGACAACGCGTGCCGCGAGACCTTCTGGCTGCGTTACCACCTCGCGTGAACCCGGCCACGCATGCCCGGGGCGGCAACGCCGTCGGGCGTCGCACGACGGTTACTGATAGAAGTTGAGCGTGACCATCGCCGAGCGGCCCGGCGCCCACGTCGCATAGATCGGATACGCGCTCGCGTAATATTTCTTGTCGAACAGGTTCTGTACGTTCAGCTGAACGTCCATCGTCTTGTTCACGCGCCACGTCGCGGCCGCGTCGAAGCGCGCGTAGCCGGGCGTCCATTTCTTCGTCGTCGCCGACACCGATGCGTAGGTCTGGCTCATTACCGTCGCGCCTGCGCCGAGCGTGAGCTTCGGCATCACGTCGTAGCTCGTCCACAGCGTGAAGTTGTGCTTCGGCACCATCACCATCGGCAGGCCCGATGCGCCGGGGCTGCCGGGGCCCGCGTCGGTCGTGATCGCGTTCAGGTACGAGTAGCCGCCGAACACGTGCCACTTCGGCGTCAGGTTGCCCGCGAAACCGAGCTCGACGCCGCGCACGCGCTGCTTGCCCGCGTTGACGGTGTGACCGAGACCGTCGCTGACGCGCGCATTGGTCTTTTCGGTCTGGAACAGCGCCGACGTCAGCGACAGCTGATCCTGCAGCACGTCCCATTTCGCGCCGATCTCGATGTTGCGCGAGCGCTCGGGCGCGAGGTCCTGGTTCGTCGCGGTGATCTGGTCGGTGCCGCCGCCGAGGCCCGAGTTCGAGCCCGGCGGGTTCGACGACGTGCCGTACGACGCGTACAGGCTCACGTTGGTCACCGGCTTGAACACCAGGCCGAACTGGTAGCTGAACAGGTTCGACGTGTTCGACAGGTCGGCGACGCCGGCCTGCTTGCCGGTCGTGTCGTAGCGGTCGAAGCGCAGCCCCGTGTTGAACTGCCAGCGCTCCGACAATTTGACCGTGTCGAAGATGTACGCGGACACGGTATCGGTGCGCGTGTTTGTCGTCGGGCCGGGGAAGCTCTTGTCGCCGTTCAGCACGATGCTGCCGGTCCACGGCATGTTCGGGTTCCAGCCGCCGGCGAGCGGCGTGCAGTTGCCGGCCACCGTGCACGGGCCGCCCGAGCGGATGTTGTCGCCGGCCGAATCCGACACGAGATAGCCCTCGTAGCGCGCCTGCTCGTGGCTGAACTCGACACCGGCCGTCATCGTGTGCTTCATCCCGAACAGGTTCGCGCTGCCGGTCACTTCGGTCTGGTTCGCGAAACCGTTGAGCGCGTACTTGCCGCTCTTCGCCTGCAGGCCGAGCATCGCCGGGTTCGACGCGAGGATCTGCGGGTTCGTCGCGACGTAATCGAGCGTCGAGCGCCCGAACGTCGTCGTGTTCTTCAGCTTCCAGTCGTCGTTGATCTTGTGCTCGATGCGCACTTCGCCGGTGTCGGTCTGTCCGTAGCGATAGTCGCGCGTGTTCAGCCCGAAGAACTGCCCGCGGCTCGTCGGTACCGGCGTGCCGCCCGACGCGCGGAACGGCACGCTGAAGTCCGGCATGTCGTACGCGTTCATGTGGTAGTAGCTGACCGTGACCGTGGTCGGCGTATTGAGCCCGAACACGATCGACGGCGCGACGCCCCAGCGCTTGTTGTAGACGTCGTTGCGGCCGGCCTGGTTCGCGTCGTGACCCATCACGTTCAGCCGCACGGCCGTCGTGTCGTTGATCTTGTGGTTCGCGTCGACGGTCGCGCGCTTGTAGCCGTCGGTGCCGAAGCCGATGCTGCTGTTGATGAAGTTGTCGTTCTGCGGCGTCTTCGTGACGATGTCGATGCTGCCGCCCACCGACCCGCGGCCCGCGTACACGGAGTCGGGGCCCTTGATCACGCTGATCTGCTCGACCGCGAACGTCTCGCGGTTCTGCAGCCCCGAGTCGCGCATCCCGTCGACGAAGATCGCGTTGCGCGATTCGAAGCCGCGAATCACCGGACGATCGGCCGACGGGTTCGCGGCCGCGTCGCCGCCGAGAAACGTGATGCCCGGCACCGAGCGCAGCGCATCCGCGAACGACGTGATGTTCTTTTCCCTGATCAGTTGCTCGGGGATCACCGTGACCGAGCGCGGCGTGTCGAGCAGCGGGGCGGTGAACTTGTACGACGGCGAGCGCTTCACCTGCAGGTCCGACGGCGCGGACGACTGCACCGTGATCGTCGGCAGCGTCGTCGACGTATCGGCGGCGCGCGACGGATCGGTAGCGGGAGCGGTTTCGGCGGAAGCGAGCAGCGGCGTCAGGAAAACGGAGCAGGTCAGCGCCGACACGAGGGCACGGGGCCTCGTCTTGAACTGGGCGGGCATATCGGGAGGGCAGCGGAAGTATCGGTGAATCGGATGCGTCTTCGCGATACCGGACCGGGCCCGTAATACCGGAAAACGTCAATGTAAATGCGTATGATTCGCGTTAGCGATCGCAATTCTACGAATTATTACGAATCATGTAAACGATCGAATGGTTTTTGTACTAAATCGGTCAGGCTTTCGTGATCTTGGGCGCTGCTTTGCATCCGGTGCAACACCGCTTTCCATCGACCGGCCGGCGCGTCGCGCCGGCGAGTCGATACACTGCCGTACCGGTTGCGCGGGCCCCGGCGAACAGGCCCGGACGAAGGAGACAGGACAGATGGACACCCAACGCGCAGCGGTCGTGACGTACCGCGGCAATGCGATCGAAAACACCCACGTCGCCGATATGGCGGTGGTGGATGCCCGCGGCAGTCTGCTGTTCCGGTTCGGCGATCCGTTCCGGACGACGCTCGCGCGTTCGGCGGCGAAGCCGGCGCAGGCGCTGTCGGTGATCGAGACGGGCGCGCCGGAGCGGTTCGGTTTCGACGATGCGGACATCGCGTTGATGTGCGCGTCGCACAGCAGCGAGGAGCAGCACATCGCGCGCACGCGGGCGATGCTGGCGAAGGTCGACGCGCAGGAGTCGGATTTGCGGTGCGGCGGCCATGCGCCGTTGTCCGATGCGGTGTACCGGTCGTGGATCAAGCGCGATTACACGCCGACCGGCGTGTGCAGCAACTGTTCGGGCAAGCACGTCGGGATGCTGGCCGGCGCGCGCGCGATCGGTGCGGCGATCGCCGACTACCATCTGCCGGACCATCCGATGCAGGTGCGCGTGAAGCACGTGGTGGCCGATGCGTGCGGGCTGCGCGACGATGAAGTCGACTGGGCGATCGACGGATGCAACCTGCCGACGCCGGCTTTCTCGCTCGATCGGCTCGCGCGTCTTTACGCGTCGCTGGCCGACGGTGCGGATACGGTGGAAGCGGGCGGCGATGCGGCGACCGACCGCGTGCGCGCGCTGGCGCGCATCCATCATGCGATGACCGCGCATCCTGAACTGGTCGCCGGAGAAGGGCGCTTCTGCACGGTGCTGATGGGTGCATTCGACGGGCAGGTGGTCGGCAAGCTCGGTGCGGACGGCTGCTACGGGATCGGCGTGCGCGCGTCGGAACGCACGCGGCAGCTTGGTGCGCACGGCGCGCTCGGCATCTCGGTGAAGATCGGCGACGGCAACATCGACGTGCTGTACATGGTCGTGAGCGAACTGCTCGAACGGCTGCAGATCGGCACGGCGGCGCAGCGCGCGCGGCTGGCCGCGTTCCATCGCCCGCGCATGCTCAATACACAGGGCGTCGAGATCGGGCACGCAACGTTCCCGTTCGAATTGCAGGCGGCCTGAATGGCGTGAGCGTGCCGATGCACGGCCGCGGCTCGTCGCGAGCGCGGTGTGCGTCGGCTTGCGAGTGCCGGCCGATGCTGCCGCGCATGCGAGCGCCGCAGCCGCGGCCGCGGCGCGCTACGCGCGAGCGTCGCGAATCTTCATCAGCTGTGCGTCCGACAGCGCGCCGATGTCCGCGAGCTGTTCCGCGAGAAAGTCCTTCAGCACGCGCAACTTCGCCGAGCTGCGCCGGTTCGCCAGATACGCGATGTAGATGTACTCGCCGGTCAGCCTGTTCTGCAGCCGATAGCGCGGCAGCACCGGTTCGAGCCGGCCGCTCGCGAGCAGGTCGCGCACTAGCCAGATCTCGAACTCGGCGATGCCGAGCCCCGCGCAGGTTGCCTCGAGCAGCAGCTCCGAATGGTCGGTGACGAGGTTGCCGCCCGGCAGCACGCTGTGCCGGGCATCGTCGCTCGTCAGTTCCCAGCGCGGATCGCCTTCGGGATGCACGTAGCGCAGGCAGTTGTGACGCGTCAGGTCGTCCGGCGTCGCCGGCCGCCCGCAGCGCTCGAGGTAGCCGGGCGTCGCGCACAGGATGCTGTCGTTGCGCGACAGCCGATGCACGACCAGGTTGTCGAGATAGTTCTCGCCCTCGTGGATGTCGAGATCGAAACCGCCGGCGACGAGATCGTTGTGGTTGTCGGTGAGCCGCACGTCGAGCTGGATCGTCGGGTAACGCGCGAGAAACGGCGCGATGAGCGGCGCGAGATGACGGCGGCCAAACGCGACCGGCGCGGTGAGCTTGAGCGGCCCGCTCGGGTGCGCATTGAGCTCGGCGACGACGCGCAGCGTATCGTCGAGATCCGCGATCAGCGTGACCGCGCGTTCGAGGTAGATGTGGCCGGCTTCGGTCAGCGTCACGCTGTGCGTCGAGCGATGCAGGAGCGCGACGCCCAGCGCTTCCTCGATCGCGGTGATCTTGCGTGCGACGGTGGACGTCGACACGTGCATCTCTTTCGCGACCGCGGAAAAACTTCCCATGTCGACGACGCGCACGAAGGTGCGCATGGCGCCGAGATGGTCGACGCCGGTGTCTCTCGCGGCTATTTTCATTCGTTTCTCGCTGTTGCGTCCCACGCAAAACCGCTTTCGATAATACAGAAGCGAGCTTCTTTATGCAAAGGCATAGAATGCGATCCCGTCGTATCGGGACGCGGCGGGCACAGTGCGTTTGCCGCGTCGGCACGGGACATTTGAGGAGGGGACCATGACGGAACAAGGCTTCCGCGTCGAGGCGGATCTTTTAGGTAAGCGAAGCATTCCGGATCACGCGTACTATGGCGTCCATACGCTGCGAGCGAAAGAGAACTTCGATATTTCGGGGCGCACGATCGCGTCGCTGCCGTACCTCGTGATGGCGCTTGCCGCCGTGAAGGAAGCCGCGGCCGATGCGAACTGCGAGCTCGGGCTGCTGCCGGGCGCGTATCGCGACGCGATCGCCGCCGCGTGCGTCGAGATCCGCGAAGGCCGGCTGCACGACCAGTTCGTGGTCGACATCATCCAGGGCGGAGCCGGCACGTCGACCAACATGAACGCGAACGAGGTGATCTGCAACCGCGCGCTCGAAATCATGGGCCACGCGCGCGGGCAGTACGAATACCTGCATCCCAACGAGCACGTCAATCTCGCGCAGAGCACCAACGACGTATATCCGACCGCGATCCGGATCGCCACGTGCTTCGCCGTCGAGCACCTGCTGGAGGCGATGGCGCGCCTGCGCGACGCGTTCGCGGAGAAGGCCGACGCATTTTCGGGGCTGCTGAAGCTCGGCCGCACGCAGTTGCAGGACGCGGTGCCGATGACGCTCGGCCAGGAGTTTTCGACCTACGCGGTGATGGTGACGGAAGACATCGCGCGCCTGCAGGAAGCCGGCTGGCTGATGCGCGAGATCAATCTCGGCGCGACCGCGATCGGCACCGGCATCACCGCGCACCCGCAATACGCGGAGAAGGCGCTGGCCGCGCTGCGCCGCATCACCGGCCTGGACCTCAGCACCGCGCCGAACCTGATCGAGGCGACGCAGGATTGCGGCGCGTTCGTGCAGATCTCGGGCGTGCTGAAGCGGATCGCGGTGAAGCTGTCGAAGATCTGCAACGACTTGCGGCTGCTGTCGAGCGGCCCGCGCGCGGGGTTCGGCGAGATCAACCTGCCGCCGGTGCAGGCCGGCTCGTCGATCATGCCGGGCAAGGTGAACCCGGTGATTCCGGAAGTCGTGAACCAGGTCGCGTTCGAAGTGTTCGGCAACGACCTGACCGTGACCTTCGCGGCCGAAGCCGGGCAGCTTCAGCTCAACGCATTCGAGCCGGTGATCGCGAGCGCGCTGTTCCGCAGCTTCAGCCATCTGACGGCCGCGTGCACGACCCTCACGGGCCGCTGCGTGAGCGGCATCACCGCGAACCCCGAGCGGCTGCGCGAAACGATGGAGCGTTCGGTCGCGCTCGCGACCGCGCTGAACCCGTACATCGGCTACAAGCGCGCGACCGCCGTGGCCGCCGAGGCGCACGAGAGCGGCAAGTCGATCCGCGAAGTCGTGCTGGCGCACCGGTTGATGACCGAGGCGCAGCTCGACGAGGCGCTGCGACCCGACGCGCTGATCCGCCCGCGCGCGTACTGATTCCGGCCGCGCGGCGCCGGCGCGCCGCGCGTGGCCGTTCCCGCTGCGCCCCGCCGATGGGCGCACCACATCAAGAAACGGAGACACACCATGAAGCACGCCAGCGAGCGCCCGGCCGATACGGCCGGCGGCGCGGATCCCCGCCATGCCGACCGCCATGCGATGTTCGCGTCGCAC
The DNA here is from genome assembly GCF_021483755.1 of Burkholderia sp. WTPI3. Lineage (NCBI taxonomy): Bacteria > Pseudomonadati > Pseudomonadota > Betaproteobacteria > Burkholderiales > Burkholderiaceae > Burkholderia > Burkholderia sp. WTPI3. The sequence continues at coordinate 15,791 of NZ_JAGIXF010000100.1, forward strand.
GAAGCCGGCTATGCGAAGCAACTGAAGCCGCGCCACGTGCAGATGATCGCGATGGGCGGTGCAATCGGCACCGGCCTCTTTCTCGGCGCGGGCGGCCGCCTGCAGAGCGCGGGGCCCGCGCTGGCCGTCGTGTATCTCGTGTGCGGCGTGTTCGCATTCCTGATCATGCGCGCGCTCGGCGAACTGGTGATGCATCGGCCGACCAGCGGCTCGTTCGTGTCGTACGCACGCGAGTTCATGGGCGAGCGCGCGTCGTTCGTCGCCGGCTGGATGTACTACCTGAACTGGGCGACCACCGGCATCGTCGACATCACTGCGGTCGCGATCTACATGAAGTACTGGGCCGTGTTCACCGACGTGCCGCAATGGGTGTTCGCGCTCGGCGCGCTGGGGATCGTGTCGGTGATGAACATGATCGGCGTGAAGGTGTTCGGCGAGATGGAGTTCTGGTTCTCGATCGTCAAGGTCGGCACGCTCGCGCTGTTCCTCGCGGTTGGCGCCGTGTTTCTCGCGAGCGGCCATCCGGTCGCCGGCCACGCGACGGGGTTGCACCTGATCGCCGGGAACGGCGGACTCTTTCCGCACGGGATCCTGCCGGCGGTGCTGATCGTGCAGGGTGTGGTGTTCGCGTATGCGAGCATCGAGCTCGTCGGCGTCGCGGCGGGCGAGACCGCCGATGCGCGCAAGGTGCTGCCGAAGGCGATCAACAGCGTGATGTGGCGTATCGCGTTGTTCTACGTGGGCTCGGTCGTGCTGCTGACGATGCTGTTGCCGTGGACCGCGTACAGCGCGCACGAAAGCCCGTTCGTCACGTTCTTCAGCAAGCTCGGCGTGCCTTACGTCGGCACGGTGATGAACATCGTGGTGCTGACCGCCGCGCTGTCGAGCCTGAACTCCGGCCTCTATTCGACCGGGCGCGTATTGCGATCGCTCGCGATGGGCGGCTCGGCGCCGCGCTTCGTGTCGCGGATGAATGCGCGCGGCGTGCCGTACGGCGGGATCCTCGTCACCGTCGCGATCAATGCGATCGGCGTGCCGCTGAACTACATCGTGCCGACCCAGGCGTTCGAGATCGTGCTGAACATGGCGTCGCTCGGAATCATCTCGACCTGGGGCTTCATCGTGATGTGCCAGATCCTGTTCCGCCGCGCGGTCGATCGCGGGGAGCTGAGCCCCGTATCGTTCCGGATGCCCGGCGCGCCGTTCACGTCGTGGCTCACGCTCGGCTTTCTCGCCAGCGTGCTGGTGCTGATGGCGTTCGATTATCCGGGCGGCACGTGGACCATCGCGATGACTCCCGTCGTCGTGCTCGCGCTGGTGATCGGCTGGAAGCTGGCGAAGCGCGGCGTCGCGCGGGAGGCCGTTGCCGCAGCGCCGGTCATCGGCGATCCGGCGCGCAACGTCTGACGACCTGCGCGGGCGACCTGGCCGCCCGGTGCGCTCAGTTCAACCCGGCGCGCGCGTCGACCCAGCGGCCGAAATCGCGCGCCATCTGGACGGTCAGTTCATGGCCGGCGTCGTACAGCCGCGTGTCGTGCGCGACGCCAAGCGCCGTCAGCTTCGCGTCGGCGGTGTCGGCCCATGCGACGGGCAGCTTGTCGTCGAAGCGGCCGTGCATCACCAGCGCGTGGAGCGGGCTCAATGCGTCGCGCGGTGCGATCAGCGGATCGATTTCCGGCAGGATGCGGCCGCACAGCACGGCGAACGCGGCCACGTCGGCCGGCGACGTGAGTCCGACGCTCGCGCTCATGATGCCGCCCTGGCTGAAGCCGGCGATCACGGTGGGCAATGCAGGGGGGGCGGGTTCGACGTCCCGGGCGCCCAACGCGCGCAGCAGCGCAATCAGCTGCGCGCGGCTCGCCTCCGCGCGGGCCGCATCGATTTCCGGGCCGTTCGGGCCGAAGCGCACCGGAAACCACGCGTGCTGGTTCGGGCCGAGCGTCAGCGGACCGCGCACGAAGGCGATTTCGATGCGCGGGTCGACCGTGCCGGCCAGGTTCAGCAGGTTGGTTTCGTTGCCGCCGACGCCGTGCAGCAGCAACAGGCGGCCCGCGGGGCGGCCGTCGGCCGGGCGCAGCCGGTACTGGAGGCCGGATTCGGAGTCGGTGGTCAGCGGCAGGACGTCGGTCATTGCATGGGTCCGGTTGGGGAATGATCCGACAGTCTAGAGCGCGCGGGCGGGAAGGTGAATCGCCGGATGGCGATTGATTGTTTCCTAATCGGAATGAATGCGCTGCCCGGGCGTTCGATATCAGGGGCGGCCATTCGCGCCGTGACGCGAGAAAATCCGCCGAGCGGCGGCTCCTTGCCGTCAGTCGGTATGCCACCCGCATGGCTCGTCATGGCGGCCGGCGCGCATTCCTCCCCCGAGATCACCGCAACCGAATCACGGTCGACTTCAACTCGGTGTACTTCTCCAGCGCGTGCAGCGAGTTGTCGCGCCCGTTGCCCGACTCCTTGAAGCCGCCGAACGGGAAATTCATGTCGTCGGTTTCCTCGTAGCCGTTCACCCACACCGTGCCGGCCCGCAGGCGGCGCGCGGTTTCGTGCGCGGTCGTCAGGTTGGCGGTCCACACCGACGCAGCCAGCCCGTAGCGCGTGTCGTTCGCGAGCGCGACGGCCGTATCGAGGTCGTCGAACGCCGTCACCGCGAGCACCGGCCCGAAAATCTCCTCGCGCACGATCCGCGCATCGGCGCGCGGGCAATCGAACACGGTCGGCTCGACGTACTGGCCGCCGCTTTCCGTGCGCGCGCGCTTGCCGCCGGCGAGCAGCGTGGCCTCGTCGCGGCCGGCGTCGACGTAGCCGAGCACGCGCTCGACCTGCGCCGCATCGATCAGGCTGCCCATCCGTGTGTCGGGCGACAGCGGATCGCCGGGCGTGTACTCGGGCGCGATCGCGAGCACGCGCGCGACGAGTTCGTCGCGGATCGCGCGATGCACGAGCAACCGCGAACCTGCCGTGCACATCTGCCCGGTGTTGTAGAACACCGCATGCGCGATGGTGCGTGCCGCGCGTTCGAGGTCGGGGCAGTCGGGCAGCACGAGCTGCGGCGACTTGCCGCCGAGTTCGAGCCACACGCGCTTCAGGTTCGAATCGGCCGCGCAGCGCGCGACCTCGTGGCCGACCGCGTTCGATCCCGTGAATCCGAGCCAGTCGACGTCCGGATGCCGCCCGCGCGGCTCGCCGG
>NZ_JAGIXF010000101.1:0-18781 GCF_021483755.1 Burkholderia sp. WTPI3
GCCGGTACCGGACGGCGGGCCGTCCCGCCACCCGCGCCTCGCCGCACCCCCGCCCCCGACCGACATCCGTCCGTGCCGAGCCGGTTGCTTCGCTTCGTCTGCGAAGTCGGCTACACTTAATCTCAATGTCGATCACCATCGTCTTTGCGATGCATAGTGCCAGCACGATTTCGGTACGTCAATGGTGATCGCCATTGTGATTTTCAATCGCGGCAATTGCTGGAATGGGGGAAGGATCGATGGGTGTCTCGAGACAACAGGCTGCCGACAACCGCAACGCGATCGTCGCGGCCGCCGAGCGGCTGTTCCGGGTGCGCGGCGTCGACGCGGTCGGGTTGACGGAATTGATGAAGGAAGCCGGCTTCACGCAGGGCGGCTTCTACAACCATTTCAAGTCGAAGGACGCGCTGGTCGCCGCCGTGATGGACAAGGCGATGCAGGATCGCGCCGATTCGCCGAACGCCGGCAGCGTCGCGAAACAGGCGGCGGCGTACCTGTCGGGCGCGCATCGGGACAACGTCGAAGCCGGCTGCCCGCTGTCGGGCTTCGCGGGCGATGCGCCGCGGCTGACCGACGCGGCGCGCGCTTGCTACACGCGCGGCGTCGCCGCGTATCTCGACCGGCTGGAACGCATGGTAGCCACGGAAGGCTCGGCCACGGCCGACGCGCGCGGCGACGCGATCGCCGTCTTCAGCCAGATGGTCGGTGCGCTGGTGCTGTCACGGGCGGTTGCCGGCACCGATCCCGCCTTGGCCGACGAGATTCTCGATGCGGCACGCCGCGCGCTCGTCGGACAGCCCGGCGATCCGGCCGGGCCGGCATAGCGGCACGGCGCCGTTCGAGCGCTACCGCTACTTCCTGTCGCCATCGCTTATTGGATCGCCCCCGCCGCATCCCACAGCGGCTGCCGGCCGAGCGCCGCATGCCATGTTTCGAACTGCGTGCGCCATGACTCGAACGGCTCCTTCAGCGGATGACGCGGATCCTCGCTGAGCGAATACGCCATCCCTTCGATCAGCCAGCGTGGCTTGGTCGCAACTGCGAGGTTGCCGAGCACTTCGGCCTGCCGGTGATGGATCAGCTCGTGCGCGAGAAAGTAGGTCTGCCAGCCGCGCGGCGCCACGGCCACGCCGAAATCCCCGAGCGTCAATGCCGCGCGTTCGCCGAGGCCGAAAGCATCCGCACACGCGCGCGTCGAGCAGAACACGACGCGCGGTGCCTCGCGAAACGGGCCCACCGCCGCCGCCGCGCGCGCGTAGCCGTCGCGATAGAGCTGCTGCGCCTCGTCGAGCTTCGCGAGATCGTCGATGCAGATGTCCGCGCGTGGACACGACACGCCGGGCAACAGCGCCGGCACGACGACGCGCAGCGGCTTGACGAGCGCGCAAGCGGCGATCGGCAGCGCGACCAGCAGCCCCGTAAGGGCGAAAGCGACGTGGGAGCGTTTCATCGTGGCGGCCATTCCGTTGGCGTTCCGGTGGAGTGTTGCAGCACGAATATATCGGAGCCACGCTGCCGCCGGCCGGCCTTTCTTGCCGCGTGGCTTGCACATGGGCGGCGCGGCCGGTGACGCGCGACAGGAGCGGGCGTCGGAACGTCGCATCGCTGCCCGCTCGGGTTGTCGTTCCGCCCAACTATTAAGACGTTTTTCGACTTGATTTCGCCTGAATAATATATTGGACGGATTACCGGAAGCGTCGCATCCTTGCCGCACATCGACCCGCCGCACCGCAAGGACCGCACATGAAACACAACGAATGGCTCACCGGAATCGGCTACGGACTGCTCGCGGCGCTCATCTGGGGCGGCTTCCCGGTCGTCACGCGGCTGGGCGTCACGCATGCCGCGCTCGACGCGTTCGACATCGCGTTCATCCGCTTCGCCGTATCGGGCACGCTGCTGCTGCCGGTCGTGCTGCGTCGCGGCGTCCGCTCGCTGCGCCCCTCGGCGATCGTGCTGATGGTGATCGGCGCCGGCGCGCCGTACATCCTCACGGTCGCGGCGGCGCTCAGTCGTGCGCCGGTCGGCTACTTCGCGCTGACGCCCGGCAGCATGATCGCGTTCACGGCCGTGCTCAGCCGGTGGATCGCGCGCGAGACGCTGTCCGCCGCACGGATCGCCGGCATCGTCACGATCCTGGCAGGGATGGCGCTGGCCACATCCGACGCACTGAGCGGCGCGATCGGGCCGCTCGCGCTCGCGCTGTTCGTGCTCGGCGGCCTGCTGTGGGCCGTCTATAACGTCACGACGAAGCATGCGGCCGCCGGTGCGCTGCATGCGACGGCCATCGTGTCGGTCGGTTCCGCGCTACTCTACTGCCCGCTTTATCTCGTCGCGCGTGGCGACGCCGTATTGCACGCGCCCGTCGCGGCCATCGCCACGCAGGCGATCTACCAGGGCGTGCTGATGTCGGTGCTGGCGCTCTACTGCTTCAGCCGCGCCGTCGTTGCACTGGGCCCGGCGATCGGCGCAACCTTCGCCGCGCTGATGCCGCTGCTCGCCACGCTCGAAGCGGCGCTGCTGCTCGGCGAACGGCCGCACGCCGCGGCGCTCGCCGGCATCGCGGTCGTCACGGCCGGCATGATCGCGAGCCTCGTGAGCCGGAGGCAGTCGGGAGCACCGCGCGCCGTCGCGTCGCCGAAGCCGGCCGCGAACGGGTGACGCGGAAGGCGGCCCGTGCGTCGCCGATGCACTCCGGGCCGGCGCCGCGCTGTCGCAGATCGGGGCCGGCAGCGGCCGCATGCGACGACGCGCGTCATGCCACGCGCCCGCGGCCCGTCGCATCGGCCCCCGATCCTCGTCGACTCCAGCGAATGCCTGCCCACAGAATCGCGAGGCTGCAGACGAGCAGGATTGCCTCGATCAGTATCGAGTCGACATGCCAGTGCCGCGACAGCAGCACGACGACGAGATCGATCCCGAAATGGATCGCGATCGCATAGGCCAGCCATCGCTTCGTCCCGCGCACGAACGTCTGCAACACGATCAGCGACATCCCGACATGCGCCGCGAGCGCGCTAACGCGTTCGAGCAGCGCCAGGAACGGTGACGCGAGCGTCATTCCGGAGAACTGCGACGCGATCAGCGATTGCACGCCGGTGCTCGCGACACCCCCGGCGCGCTCGAGCAGGTAGCCGCCGCAGAGCGCGAGAAAGCCGACGCCGACGAGCAGCATCGCCTCGAGCCCGCCGTGTCCGAGCCCGTACATCACGGCGGTGCGCGGATCGCGTCGACCGGCCAGCAAGTAGCGGAACGCGACCCAGCGCCCGCACTCCTCGAAGAGCCCCGCCGTGAACGCCGCGAATACAAGCATCGGCAAATGCCAGGCCGGATCGGGACCGAGCCGGCGGAACAGCGGAATCTGCCACGACAGTCGCAGCACCGGCTGGAACACGAAAAAGATCAGCATCCCGCACCAGAACGCACGCATCGGCACGTGCGTGCGGCGCCGCCACGCGATCGCGAGCAGCGGCGGTCCGATCAGCGCGGCGATACCCGCGACGAACGTGGCGAACAGCAGAATCGGCGTGACAGCGTGCATGGCGGGCGCTGGATCGCGACGTGGTCAGGCATGCCGATGCGCCCCTGTGCACGGGGGCCGCATCGGCCGGTGCCTCTACACGAGCTGCTTGTGAAAATACGTGGTCGCGCACAGCGCGCCGTCGGGCATCAGCGCGTAGTTCGGCACGATGCCGACGCGCTGCCAGCCGGCCCGCTCGTACAGGCGTTCGGCATCGCCGCCCGTCACCGTGTCGAGCACGAGCACGGTCTTGCCGGCCTCGCGCGCGGCGTCGTCTGCGGCCGCCATCAGACGCGCGGCGATGCCCTGCCGGCGCGCATGACGGGACACGAGCATCTTCGCGATGTCCGCGCGATGCGGCTGGTTCTCCGGCTGCCTGGTCACGACCTGGACGGTGCCGACGATCCGGCCGGCGGCGTCCTCGGCGACGAGCAGGATGCGCTCGCCGCTCGCGACCCCGTCGGCGACGCGCGTCCAGAACGCGACGGCCGTCGCGCGTGCGATCGGCAACATGAAGCTGACGGACGCGCCGCCTTCGACGCAATCGATCAGCACGTCGGCGAGCGCGTCGATGCAGGCGTTCGCTTCGCTCGCGTCGACACGGCGAACGGTCACGGGTTCTGTCATACCCTCTCCGGTATATCAGGCGGGGCACGCGTTCGGCCGGCGTGCGCCCGGGTCGAAAGGCATGCCGCTGCGCAGTCGTGCATGCGCAACGGCGGCAGGTGTTCGGAAACACGTCGCCCGGCCTGGTCGGCGCGTGTTATCGCCCCATCATCCTACGCGACGAAAATTCTCCGTGCATTGCCCATACTTAGCCGCATGGCTAACTTGCGCCCCGGCATCGACGACGTCTTCCACGCCCTCGCCGATCCGACGCGCTGCGCGATCGTCAACGCACTCGGCGGCGGCGGGCGGACCGTGTCGGAACTGGCCGCGCCGTTCGACATGGCGCGGCCGTCGTTCATGAAGCACGTTGCGGTGCTCCAGCGCAGCGGCCTCGTCCAGGCCCGGAAAGACGGCCGCTCGCGCACCTGCAAGCTGGTCGGCAGCCGGCTGGCCGAAGCGGAGCGGTGGCTCGCCGCCCGGCGCGCGCTGTGGGAAACACGCTCCGATCATCACGAAGGCCGCCGCCGACGCCGGCTGCAGCTACGAAGCACGCGTGATGCATCCGGACGCGGCGACGCGCGAGCGCCACGAAGCGCTCGACTTTTTCGAGGGCTGGAACATCTGCATCACGCAGCTCGACGAATTCGCGACCGCCTTGCGCTGATTGCATACGCATGCGCGGCCATTGCATGCCGCCACGCACGCGCCTAGGATTCCTGAAGGAAGCACGACGACACGCCGGTATCCAGCATGCACCGTCGCGCGCGCTCCGCGGGAGGCCACATGCTGCACACGCACACGCATTCGACCCGGGTCAGCCGGCACCTGAACGCCCCGCGCGGGCGCGTCTATCGCGCACTGCTCGACCCGCACGCGGTCGAACAATGGAAAGTGCCGGACGGCATGACGTGCCGCGTGCACGCCTACGACGCACGCGAAGGCGGCGCGCTGCGCGTGTCGCTGAGCTACGACGAATCGTCGGGCGGCACCGGCAAGACCGCCGCACACACCGACACCTATCACGGCCGCTTCGTGACGCTCGTGCCCGACGAGCGGATCGTCGAAATCGACGTGTTCGAAACCGACGATCCGATGCTGCGCGGCGCCATGACGATCACGATCACGCTGTCCGACGAAGCAGGCGGCACGCGCGTCGACGCCGTACACGACGGTGTGCCGCCGGGCGTGCCGGCCGCCGACAACGAAACCGGCTGGCAGATGGCGCTAGCAAGGCTCGCGACGCTGGTCGAGAAGGGTTAGTGCGCGCTCGCGTCACGCGGTAATGCCTGCATGCTGACTGCGGCAGCAGCGGGCGCGGCGTCATCATGTGCGCCGCCGGTCCCGTACCGGACCTTGCGGCAGCGCAAAACGCCGCCACGTGCGACACTGGCCCGCATTCACGTGCGCCGCCCCGCCCGCGCACACCCCATCCGAACACGCATGAGGAGACCGACGCGATGAACGCCGCGCGCACCGCCACCTGGTATTTCGATTTCGTTTCCCCGTTCGCCTATCTGCAGCAGGAACGGTTCGACTCGTTGCCGTCCACCGTGGCGTTCGAGCCGAAGCCGATCGTGCTCGGCGCGTTGCTCGCGCACTGGGGCCAGAAAGCGCCGGCCGAGATCGCGGCGAAGCGCACCTTCACTTATCGGCATGCGCAATACCGCGCGGACAAGCTCGGCGTCGCGTTCCGGATGCCGCCCGCGCATCCGTTCAACCCGATCCGGCCGCTGCGTCTCGCGATCGCGATGGGCGGCTCGCCCGACGCGATCCGGCGGATCTTCCGGCACATCTGGCGCGACGGCAACGACGTCTCGACGCCGGACGGCTTTGCCGCGCTGTGCGACGCGGTCGGCTTTCCCGAAGGCGTGACGGCCGTCGAAACCCAGGCGGTAAAGGACGAACTACGCGCGAACACCGATCAGGCGATCGCACACGGCGTGTTCGGCGTGCCGACCTTCGAACTCGACGGCGACCTGTTCTGGGGCGACGACGCGACCGACATGTTCGTCGACTGCGCGACGTCGCGCGCGTGGCTCGACTCGCCCGAAGTGCGCCGCATCAGCGCATTGCCCGAAGGGATCCGGCGCGGCTGACGGGGCGCGCGGCGGCACCTGCCGCTCACGCATCGCGTCCTTCGACGAGGGCAGGCACGGCCTCGCGCATCATCGCGACGAAGCGCACGAGCCGCGACGGATAGAACTGCGCGTGCGGGTAGGTGATGTAGACCGGCAACGGTGCGGCCTGCCACTCGGGCGCGAGATGCAAGAGTTCGCCGCGCGCGAGATGGTCGGCCAGCATCCACGACGAACCGACGCACGCGCCGACACCCAGCAGCGCAGCGCTGCGCAGCGCGTAGAGATTCGCGGTGGTGATGCGCGGACGAATCGCGATGCGCCGCGTGTCGCCCGTGACGGCTTGCGTCAGCGTCAGCTCGGTCCGGTAGTACGTGCGCAGCGCGAGCCACGGCAACGCGGCAAGCGCGTCGGGATCGGCGGGCACCTCGGCGCCGTTCAGCACGGACGGCGCGGCCACCACGAAGCGCGGCACCTTGGTCAGCCGGATCGCGACGACAGACGGGTCGGTCGGCTCGCCGACCTGGATCGCGCAGTCGATCCCGCTGCCGACGAAATCCCGCACCTCGTCCTGCAACAGCCACTCCACCGATACGCGCGGGTAGTCACGCAGAAACCGCGCGAGCGGCGCGACGAAGCGCTCCTGTCCGAACGCATGCGGCACCGCGACCCGCAGCAGGCCTTCGGGCTCCTCCTGCGCGCCGCGCAGGTCGGCCTCGAACGCCGCCCAGTTCGTCAGCAGCTCCTTCGCGCGCGTGAAACAGCGCTCGCCGTCGACCGTCAACCGCATCGTATGGGTCGTCCGCTGCAGCAGCCGGACCCCGAGCGAGCGTTCGAGCGCCTGGAGCCGCCGGCTGATGGTCGGCTGGGTCGTGTGCAGTTGCGCGGCGGCGGCCGACAGGCTGCCGGCCTCGACTATGCGTACGAAGGTTTCCATCAACTCGAAACGATAGCCCGCGCCGTCGACAGGCACCGCCTGAATGCGCACAGACCCGCCAGCAGCAGGCGAAGCAGGGATTTTCTCGGTCATGCGCCAAGCGTATAACAAATCTGCGCCGGGCGGTACTACCATGGCCGGCCGCCGGTCGGCACACTCGCGTCCATCCGTTACCCCAACAAGGATGTACGCCATGTCCACCCCGACCCGTCTCGATGCCGCGCCCCGCGCGGCCCATGCACCGGCCCATGCGGTCCATGCAGCCGCCGCATCGATGCCCGATCGCCGGCTCGTGCTGCTGTTAGCGGCGGCAGCCGGCCTCGGCGTCGCGCCGCTCTACTATGCCCAGCCGATGCTCGCCGCACTCGGCTCCGATCTCGGCGCGTCGGCGCGCGCGATCGGCTTCGTGCCGACGCTCACGCAGCTCGGCTATGCGCTCGGCATCCTGCTGCTCGCGCCGCTCGGCGACCGCTTCGACCGGCGCCGCGTGATCGTGACGAAGGCCGCCGCGCTGGTCGTCGCGCTGCTGCTCGCCGCGATCGCGCCGTCGCTCGGGCTGCTGCTGGCCGCGAGCTTCGCGATCGGCCTGACCGCGACGATGGCGCAGGACGTCGTGCCGGCCGCCGCGACGCTCGCGCACGACACGCATCGCGGCCGCATCGTCGGCACGGTGATGACGGGGCTGCTGCTCGGGATCCTGCTGTCGCGCGTCGTCGCCGGGTTCGTGGCGGAGACGGCCGGCTGGCGCGCGATGTTCGCGCTCGCGGCCGCGAGCGTCGCGGTCATCGGCGCCGTGGCCGCGCGCGGGTTGCCGCGCTTCGCGCCGACCACGCAGCTGTCGTACCGCGCGCTGATCGGGTCGCTCGCGGACCTGTGGCGCCGTCATCCGGCGCTGCGCCGCGCCGCGCTCGCGCAAGGGGTGCTCGCCATCGGGTTCAGTGCGTTCTGGTCGACGCTCGCCGTGATGCTGCACGGCGCGCCGTTCCACCTCGGCAGCGCGGCGGCCGGCACATTCGGCCTCGCAGGGGCCGCCGGCGCGCTGGCTGCGCCGATCGCCGGACGCCTCGCCGATCATCACGGCCCCGAACGTGTCACGCGCATCGGCATCGCGATCGCGACTGTGTCGTTCGCCGCGATGGGCGCCGCGCCGCTGATGACGCCGCATGCCCAACTCGCGCTGCTCGCCGCCGCGACGATCGGCTTCGATCTCGGCGTGCAGGCAACGTTGATCGCGCACCAGGCGATCGTGTACCGGATCGATCCCGCGTCGCGCAGCCGCCTCAACGCGGTGTTGTTCGTCGGCATGTTCATCGGGATGGCGGCCGGCGCCGCGCTCGGCAGTTCGTTGCTCGCGCAACTGGGCTGGAATGCGGTGATCGTGCTGGCCGTCACGACGTCGCTCGCTGCGCTGGCCGTGCGCATGTGGCGCTGGTGATTTCCGGCGTCGCGACCCAAAGGCGGGCTTGCCCGCCTTTTCTTTTCATTTTCGTTCGACGCTGCGCGGCCGGGCGCAGCGCGTCGGATCCGTGCGGCGCGCAAGCGGCATCCGATCGTTCGATGCCAGGTTTGCGATCGCCGCGCCCCCGGCCGCGCAGGTCAGTCGCGATCGGGCGCGCCGAGCGGAAAGAACGAACGATACGGCCGCGCCTCGTCGACCGCCCGCGCAAACGACGGCCGCGCAAGCAAGCGCTTGCGATACGCGATCACGTTCGCGAACGACGGATCGATCCGGTGGGTCCAGTCCGCGTAGAACAGGAACGGTGCCGCGCCGCAGTCGGCGAGGCTGAAGCGGTCGCCGGCCGCCCACTCGCGATCGGCCATCTTCCGGTCGAGCCACGCATACGACGTGTCGAGCATCGCCCGTGCATCGGCAACGCCGCGCACGTCACGCTCGTGCTCCGGCCGCAGCGCGTCGTACACCACCTTCTGCTGCGGCGTCGACACGTAGTTGTCGAAGAAGCGATCCATCGTGCGCACCTCGAGTGCCGCGCGCGGATCGTCGGGCAGCAGGCGCACGGGGCCCGGATGCGCGAGGCCGAGATACTCGATGATGATGGTGGCCTCGACCACGGTGCGCCCCGCGTCGACGAGCACCGGGAAGCGCTTCATCGGCCAGAGCGCGGTCAATTCCTGCATCGGCTTCGGATCGTCGTGCGCAAGCACGCGATATTCGAACGGCGTGCCGTTCTCGTACAGCGCGGTCAGCACCTTCTGGCAATATGACGAAAAGGGATGGGCGTAAAGCGTCGGCGTCATCGCGTGGTCTCCCGGGTTTCGGCGCCGCGTCGTGCAGCGCCACGTGATCGGATACCTTGACGACGAACGGCACCCGCCCGATTCGACAACGTTCCGATCTTTTTTCTCCGGCGCGCGACATCGCACCGCTACGACCGGCCGTCCTTCACGACGCGCCCTTCGCCGCGCCAGCGCAGCATCCCGCCGCCGAGATTCGCCACCGCATCGAAACCCGCCTTCCGCAGGATCACGGTCGCCTGCGCGGAGCGGCCGCCGGCGCGGCACACGGTCACGATCGGCCGGTCGCGTGCGAGCTCGCCGGTGCGCTCGGCCAGCTCGCCGAGCGGAATCGGCGTCGCACCGGGCAGGTGGCCGAGCGGGCCGGCGAATTCGTCCGGCTCGCGCACGTCGACGATCTGCACGGCCGGCAGATGATCCTCGAGCCACTGCGGATCGATTTCCCAGAACCCGGCGAACGTATAGACGAGCGGCGCCCAGTCGGCGGACTGCTGCGCATCGGGTGCGTTCGCGGCGACGCCGCACTGCAGGTTCGCGGGCACCGCGACGTCGATCTGGCGCGGATGCGCGAGCCCGAGGTTGTGCATGTAGCCGGCAAAATCGTCTTCGCTGAGATCGCCGCCCAGGCGCGGATTGAAGCGCCGCTCCTCGCCGACGCTCGTCACCGTCAGCCCGCGATAGTCGTGCGCCGGATACAGCAGGCAGGCCGCCGGCAACGTGAAGAGCCGGCCGTGCACCGCGCGATACAGCGCGTGCGGGTCGCCCTGCTGGAAATCGGTGCGGCCCGTGCCGCGAATCAGCAGGCAGTCGCCGGTGAACGCCATCGATTCGTCGTCGAGTACGAGGCTGATGCAGCCGCTCGTGTGGCCCGGCGTCGCGCGCACCGTCAGGTAACGCGGGCCGAACGTGCAGCGGTCCCCGTCGTTCAGGTAGCGGTCCGCGCCCTGCGCGCCGCTCGCGGCCGAGATCACGATCGCGCTGCCGGTGCGCTGCTTGAGCAGCCACGCACCCGTCACGTGATCGGCATGCACGTGCGTGTCGATGGTCGCGACGAGCCTCAGCCCGAGTTCGTCGAGCAACGCCGCATCGCGGCGCACCTGCTCGAACACCGGGTCGATGAGCAGCGCTTCGCGCGATCCGCGGTCGGCGAGCAGGTAGGTATAAGTCGACGATTGCAGGTCGAAGAGTTGCCGGAAGATCATGGCGAAGTGGCTCCGTCGGCTGGGCGTGGCGGTTGTGCGGCCGGCCCCGTGTGCGCCGCCGCCGCGCGGGGCGCGCGTTCATACAGGGTAGTTCAAAACGCGCACGCCGCCCGGGTCGTCGCGCATGCTGCCTTACACTACCGGCTGTTCTCGTCTTACGTTCACAGGAATTGCGTCGACATGTCGATGACGATCGATCCGAAGCAGGCCGCCGCACTGCTGGCCGTCGCCGACACCGGCAGCTTCGAGCAGGCCGCCGTGCGCCTGCACGTGACCGCGTCCGCCGTCACGCAGCGGGTCCGCGCGCTGGAGGCGAGCCTCGGCACGCCGCTCGTGTTGCGCACGCGGCCGTGCCGGCCGACGGTGGCCGGGCAACGCGTGCTCCAGCACCTGCGCCGCGTCGCGCTGTTGCAGGCGGACCTGCAAAGCACGCTCGCGACCGAGCGCGAATCGCCGATCTCGGTCACGATCGCACTGAACTCCGATAGCCTCGGCACCTGGTTCCTGCCCGCGCTGACGTCCGTGCTCGCGGGCGAGCGCATCCTGTTCGAGCTGATCGTCGAGGATCAGGACCATACGTTCGCGTTGCTCGAAAGCGGGATGGCCGTCGGCTGCGTGACGACCGAGCCGAAACCGATGCGCGGCTGCGTCGCGACGCCGCTCGGCACGATGCGCTACCGGCTGCTCGCGGCCGCGGCCTTCGCGGCGCGCTGGTTTCCACGCGGCCTGAATCGCACGAGCGCGCGCGCTGCGCCCGTCGTCGCGTATTCGCGGCGCGACACGCTTCAGTCTGCATTCCTGAAGGAAAAGTTCGGGTTGCCCGATGGCGCGTATCCGTGCCACTACGTGCCGGGCACGCACGCGCATTTCGCGGCGGTGCGGCACGGGCTTGGCTATGCGATGGTGCCGGAGCCGCTGATCGGCGGCACACCGCTCGACGCGCAGGGGCTCGTCGATCTCGCGCCCGCGCATCCGACCGACATCACGCTTTACTGGCATGCGTGGACCGTGCAGTCGCCGACGATGGCGTCGCTGTCCGCGCGGGTCGTCGAAGCGGCGCGCCGGCTGCTCGCGCCGCTGCCGCAGTGAAGTGAAACGAAGTGCCGGGCGTCGTGCACGGCACCATCGGGGACGTTACGCGCGCCGCTGCGCGAAATACGCGCCGACCGCGTCGACGAACGTATCGATGTCCGCGCGCGACACGTCGCAGTGCGTGACGAAGCGCGACGCGTACAGCATCTGCGTGAGGATCCCGCGCTCCTTGAGCCACGCCTCGAGCGGCGCGCAGTCGGCTTCGGGGAATTGCGCGAACACCATGTTCGTCGCGTGCGACAGCACCTTCACCTGCTCGATGCGCGCGAGGCCCTGCGCGAGATGCGCGGCGTTCGCGTGATCGTCGGCGAGCCGCTCGACGTTGTGGTCTAGCGCATACAGGCAGGCCGCCGCGAGAATGCCCGACTGCCGCATCCCGCCGCCCAGCACCTTGCGCCAGCGCTGTGCGCGCTCGACCAGCGCGCGATTGCCGACCAGCACCGAACCGACCGGCGCACCGAGACCTTTCGAGAAACAGATCGACACGGTATCGAACGGCGCGCACAGCCCGGCGATCGGACGACCCGACGCGACGGCCGCATTGCACACGCGCGCGCCGTCGAGGTGCGCGGCCAGCCCGCGGCTGCGCGCGAACGCCACGGCTTCCTGCACGTAGCCTTCGGGCAACACCTGGCCGCCGATCGTGTTTTCGAGCGCGAGCAGGCGCGTGCGCGCAAAGTGATTGTCGAGCGGCTTGATCGCCGCGGCGATCTTCGCGAGCGGCAGCGTACCGTCGGGGGCATTCTCGATCGGCTGCGGCTGGATGCTGCCGAGCACCGCCGCGCCGCCGCCTTCGTACTTGTAGGTGTGTGCGAGCTGGCCGACGATGTATTCGTCGCCGCGTTCGCAATGGGCCATCAGCGCGGCCAGGTTGCTCTGCGTGCCGCTCGGGAAAAACAGGCCGGCCTCCTTGCCCGCCCGCTCGGCCGTAGCCGCCTGCAGGCGCAGCACGGTCGGGTCGTCGCCCCATACGTCGTCGCCGACTTCGGCGGCAGTCATCGCGGCCAGCATCGCCTGGCTCGGACGTGTCACGGTATCGCTGCGTAAGTCGATCATATTCGTGCCCTGAGTGAACGCGGACCGGAACCGATGCGCCCGGCCCTGCCGAAACGAGACTCAGAGTGTACGCAATTCGCGCGGCGCGTGCCGATGGGGTCGGGCCGCGCAGCGACGATGCAAGCGCGCTCCGCCGACGAACGGGACGACCACGACCACGACCGCCGCGACGCGCCCCGCGCCGGCACGGCCGGCCAGGGCGAGGCGGTGTCGTCAATAACGCGGCGGCGGCGGCTGGATGCCCGCCGGCGGCATCGGCGGCGCCGAGGGCTGCGCGCTCCCGCCGTATCCGCCGCTCATCCCGCCCGGCACCGGTACGCGGTTGCCGGATGCGTACATGCACTGCAGGTACGCGTAGTCGTAGCGGCGCTGGATGTCGTACGCTGATCCTTGCGCGGCGCCCGCGCCCACGACGCTGCCCGCGAGCAGCCCGGCACCCGCGCCGACCGCGGCGCCGGTGCCGCCGTTGAACGCCGCACCGGCCGCCGCGCCGAGCGCGCTCGGCAGCGCGGCCGGCACACGCAGGGATCGAATTGCCTGGTTCATCGTCGGGCCTCCATCATTGCGGCCGCGCCGGCACCGATCGCCAGCCCGACTTGCAGGTCTTCACATACGGGTAGTAATGCCGCGACGCGTCGCAGTAGTACCAGAGGTTCGCGTCGCCGCCCACCTGCGGCTGATCCTTCTCGACGTACTCGGGCGGCGGGCCGGGATCGACGGGCACCGCGACGACGGGCGGCGGGTAGTAATACGGCGCCGGAACGACGGGGTAGTAATACGGGTAACCGGGGCCGACATAGACCCCGACCCGGGCGGCATGCGCCACGCCGCCCGTCGCGACGGCCACCGCGGCGGCCGCGCCCAGCGCGAGCTTCAATCCATTCACGTCACGTTCTCCGGCAGGACGGTTCGTCGATACGAACCCGATACTTCGAACGCTACGCCGAGCGCGATCCGGCATCCATTACCGGCGCGCACGCGATTGTTGCGCGACGTTACCCGTGTGACAGACGCGGGCGCGAAGGCCCGCCGGCACGCCGTCGTACGTTACACGCTAATGCGTGGAAACGGATCCGCGCGGATCTGAACAGACCGAAGGCCCGCACCGGCCGCGTGCGGCCCGTTGCGCGCAGCGTGGCGGACACGTCGCATCGTTCCGATGATGCGACGCGCCATATTGACGCACGTGCGGCAGACCGCCACGCCGCGGCGGCGCACGCCGCGCACCGCGTTCTTGATACGAATCAACGATTTATCCCGAAATCGCCCGCAGCCGGCTGGACATCTGCGACGAGTTGGCACATTTCGCGACGCAACATCGCGATCCATACTCCAGCCAACCCCGATGCCCCGTCGGCCGGGGTCCGACGGCACCCGCCGTCGGGTATCGTCAGCCTCGGTCAACTGGTATGGACACCGCATTTTCGGCCCTCGATCTGGCCCGCCTGCAATTCGCGTTCACCGTCTCCTTTCACATCGTCTTCCCGGCGCTGAGCATCGGTCTCGCCAGCTTCATCGCCGTGCTCGAATATCGCTGGCTGAAGACCGGCAAGCAGTACTACAAGACGCTATGCCTGTTCTGGTCGAAGATCTTCGCGGTCGCGTTCGGGATGGGCGTCGTCTCCGGCGTCGTGATGAGCTATCAGTTCGGCACCAACTGGTCGGGCTTCTCGAGCTTCGCCGGCTCCGTCACCGGCCCGCTGCTGATGTACGAGGTGATGACCGCGTTCTTCCTCGAAGCCGGCTTCCTCGGCATCATGCTGTTCGGCTGGAATCGCGTGAGCCCGCGCGCGCACTTCGGCGCGACGCTGATGGTCGCGATCGGCACGCTGATCTCGACGTTCTGGATCCTCGCGTCGAACAGCTGGATGCAGACGCCGCAGGGCTTCGAGATCGTCGACGGCCGCGTCGTGCCGACCGACTGGTTCGCGATCATCTTCAACCCGTCGTTCCCGTACCGCCTGTTCCACATGGCGATCGCCGCGTTCATCGTCGCCGCGCTGGTGGTGGCAGCGACCGGCGCATGGCACCTGCTGAAGGGCCGCCGCGACAAGGGCGTGAAGAAGATGTTCTCGATGGCGCTGTGGCTGCTGCTCGTGCTCGCGCCGCTGCAGGCCGTGGTCGGCGACCAGCACGGCATCAACACGCTGAAGCACCAGCCCGCGAAGATCGCCGCTATCGAGGGGCTGTGGGACACCGAGAAGGGCGGCACCGCGCTCAACCTGTTCGGCATTCCGGACATGAAGGCGGAAACCACGCGCTACGCGGTGAAGGTGCCGCACCTCGGCAGCCTGATCCTCACGCACAGCTGGGACGGCGAGATCCGCGGGCTGAAGGATTTCCCGCCGCAGGACCGCCCGAACTCGACGATCGTGTTCTGGAGCTTCCGGATCATGGTCGGCCTCGGCTTCGCGATGATCGGCCTGGCCGCGCTCGCGTGGCTGCTGCGCCGCCGCGGCCGCCTGTATGAATCGAAGGGATTCCAGCGCTTCGCGCTCGGGATGGGCCCGACCGGTTTCGTGTCGCTGCTCGCGGGCTGGGTCACGACCGAAGCAGGCCGCCAGCCGTGGGTCGTGTATGGCGTGATGCGCACCGCGCAGGCCGCGTCGCCGCTGTCGGTGCAGCAGGTCAGCCTGTCGATGATGACGTTCGTGATCGTGTACTTCCTCGTGTTCGGCACCGGCGTGTACTACATGCTGAAGCTGATGAAGGCCGGCCCCGCGCTGCCCGATGCGCCGCACGACGATACGCCCGACACGCGCCCCGATCACACCGCGCGCCGCCCGATGTCGGCCGTCGACGAGCTGATCGAGACCGTCTGAGCCCACCCATTCCGCATACGAGAAAACCTATGGACGTCACCGTAATCTGGGCCGCGATCATCGCACTGGGGCTCTTCATGTACGTCGTGCTCGACGGCTTCGACCTCGGCATCGGCATCGTCTTCCCGTTCTTCCCGGACGAGAAGGAACGCGACCTGATGATGAACACCGTCGCGCCGGTGTGGGACGGCAACGAAACGTGGCTCGTGCTGGGCGGCGCCGGACTGTACGCCGTGTTCCCGATCGTCTATTCGACGGTGCTGTCGGCGCTGTACCTGCCGCTGATCTTCATGCTCGTGTGCCTGATCTTCCGCGGCGTGTCGTTCGAGATCCGCGCGAAGGCGCGCCGAACGAAACAGCTGTGGGATCTCGCGTTCATCGGCGGCTCGGCCGGTGCGACGCTGTTCCAGGGAATCGCGCTCGGCGCGTTCCTGCAGGGCATCGACGTGAAGAACGGCGTGTACGCCGGCGGCGCGTTCGACTGGCTCACGCCGTTCAGCCTGCTGACGGGCCTCGGCCTGATCGTCACGTATGCGCTGCTCGGCTGCTGCTGGCTCGTCGCGAAGACCGAAGGCGACGTGCAGCGCCGCCTGCATCGCGTGGTGTGGCCGCTGACGGTCGTGCTGCTCGGCTTCATCGCGGTGATCAGCCTGTGGACGCCGCTGCAGGATCCGGCCATCGCGCAGCGCTGGTTCGATTCAGGGCTGTTCTGGCGCCTGCTGCCGGTGCCGTTCCTGGTCGCCGGGTGCGCGGTGTGGATGCGCCGGGCGGTGCGCGACCGGCACGACATGACGCCGTTCGTGCTCGCGCTGGCGCTCGTGCTGCTCGGTTACGTCGGCCTGCTCGTCACGCTGTTCCCGTATGCGATTCCGCAGACGATGACGATCTGGGAAGCGGCCGCGCCGCGTTCGAGCCAGACCTTCACGCTGGTCGGCGCAGCGGTTATCCTCCCGATCATCATCGCCTACACGACGATGGGTTACTGGGTATTCCGAGGCAAGGTGCGCCATGAAGACCAGCATTACTACCACCACTGATTCCACCGCCGGCCAGCCCGGCGCCCCGCGCCCGAAAATGCGCGGCTGGATGTGGTTCATCGTCCTGTGGGCGGGCGGCGTGCTCGGCGCCGTCACGCTCGGCTATGCGTTCAAGATCTTCATGAACCTGACGCTGTTTGCGGTGAAGTAGGCCGCGCGCCACGCCCGACGGCAATCGTTCGCCGCCGGGTGGCCGCCCCGGCCCTCCCTCCACGCTCCCCGCCACGGCGCATGCGCGCCTGTCATTGCGTGCACGACGTCGTGCACAGCACCTTGTCCAGTTCGCCGAAGTAGGTCCGGTAGTAGTCGGGCTCGACGACGGTCTTCGTGCGCGAATCGCCTGCGCTGTCCCACACCGTGCGATCGAACCGCGCCCGAACGATCGCGCCGCGCGCATCGCGCGCCGGGCGGACCGTCACGACCGCCGCCACGCGCTCGTGATCGGGCTTCGCCGGCAGCCATCCGGCACGCGTCTTCAGCGCGCCGCGCAGCAGTTGCCGCCACTTCGGAATCAGCGTGTCGCTGCGTCCGCCTTCGATCAGCCCCGCATCGCGATCGACCGTCACCGGCGCATAGCCCTGCGCGCGCAGCACGCCCGCTGCCGCGTCGAGCGCGCGCGCCTGCGTCGCACCCGCATAGCGGCGATCCGTCATCATGCGCAGCGTCTGCTGTTCGCTGTCCGTCAGGTCGATTTCGGTCTGGCTGGAACTGTAGCGCACCAGCGATCCGCCGCTGCCGGTCTGGCGCTCTTCGGGCGGCTGCTGCGCGCAGCCGGCCAGCATCGCGACCAGGCTCGCGGCAGCGAGCGCCCGCGTGCCGCGTCGGCACGCGAATGCACACTGCATGCGATACGGCGTCGCGCCGCACAAGTCGTCACGTCCGGGTTCCAGCACATCGCGCGGCGCTATGATCGTCATCGGGTCATTCTCCTGTCGGCGCCATGATAGGGATGCGCCCCGAACGAGACAAACGACATTTTTTGACCCACTGTGTAGCTTTTCTTCGCGATCATCCGATGCGCCGCTTGCCGCCCCTGAACGCGCTGCGCAGCTTCGAAGCTGCCGGCCGCCTGCAAAGCCTCACCCTCGCCGCCGAGGAACTGAACGTGACCCAGAGCGCGATCGCGCAGCAGATCCGCGTGCTCGAATCGTTCTTCGGGCAGAAGCTGTTCGAACGCGACGGGCGTTCGCTGCGGCTCACGCCGCGCGCACGGCATTACCTCGTCGACGTCGCGGGGTGCCTCGCGCGGCTCGCGCAGGCGACCGGGCAAATGTTCGAACCGATGGACGGCCGGCCGGTCCGGATCAATGCATCCGTGTCGTTCTCGCATGGATGGTTGCTGCCGCAACTGGCGTTGTTCCATGCCGCGCATCCGGACATCGACGTGCAACTCGTCACGAGCGCCGACGCCGAGCACGATCGCATCGACGAAACGTGCGACGTCGTGATCCGCCGCTACACACCGGAGCTGCGCCGCAAGGGCTTCGTGTCGCGCCCGCTGCTCTCGACCGTCGCGGTGCCCGTGTGCGCGCCCGGCCACCCGGTGCTCGAACAGGCGCGCGCGCCGGCAGACCTGCGCAGCGCCCCGCTGCTCCATTACGCGGGGCTGCCGCAGGCGTGGCAGTACTGGTTCCACCGGGCCGGCAGCGACGTCACCGAAACGCTGCGCGGGCCGTTCTATCGCGAGTTCTTTCTGATGGTCAAGGCAGCCGCGAGCGGGCTCGGCGTATGCCTCGCGCCGCGGGCGGTCATTCGCGACGATCTCGCGAACGGCCGGCTCGTCGCGCTGTTTCCGGAAGTGCACCTCGAAGGGCCGCCGTTTCATTGCCTGTCGCGCGACGACGGCCATCCCGCGCTGCGCACGTTCGTCGACTGGCTGTTCGCGCGGGCCGAGGCGCTCGAAGGGCCGCCGCCGCAGTAGCCGGCGGCAGGAGGTGTCGCCTGCCGCCGCCGGTGTCAGCGCCGCTCGCGCAGCGCCGCTTCGATCTTGCGATCGGTCTTGTACTGGCTCAGCGCATACACCGACCAGATCGCGGCCGGCAGCCAGCCGATGATCGTGAGTTGCAGGATCAGGCAGATGATCCCGGCGATCGGCCGGCCGATCGTGAAGAACTGGAACCACGGCAACAGCAAGGCGAGCAGCAGGCGCATGAACGATCCTCTCGGTGCGTCGTTGAA